>CALLPZ010000265.1 GCA_938015405.1 uncultured Pseudanabaenaceae cyanobacterium | reverse complement strand
CCAGGGAATACGCAGTGGCTTTGTGGGGACGGGCCAGACCGGAATCATGATTAGTGGTCGTGGTATCCCCTTGGATGCGGTGCGAGTGGATTTTGCCTGTGGGGCGGTGCAGCAGGCGGTGCTGGCAGCAGGGCAGGATGCGGATGTTCTGTTTGTGGAGGGTCAGGGCTCGCTCGTTCATCCAGGCTCCACGGCGACATTGCCCCTGATTCGGGGGACGCAGCCGACCCATTTGATTTTGGTTCACCGGGCGGGGCAAACCCAGATTCGTCGCTTTGAGCAGGTGACGATTCCCCCTTTGGCCAAGGTGATTGAGCTCTATGAGACGGTTGCAGCGGCTGGGGGAGCTTATGCCCCTGCAAAGGTGGTGGGCATTGCTTTGAATACGGGGCATTTGACGGCGGTTGAGTCTGAGCGGGCGATCGCTCGGACTCAGGCTGAAACAGGATTGCCCTGTGCCGATGTGGTGCGTCAGGGGGGAGCCACGTTGCTGCAGGCGATTTTGCAGGGGTAGAAGGCTCGTGGGGGGTCATGTTTCACCCCAATCTCCGGACCTTCAGCCAAGGCAAAGCAAGGCAATCAATAAAAAAAGGGGACAGCATCTACATGCTGTCCCCTTTCTGTTCTGTTGATTTGCTTTTGGCAAATCTGAGGGCGAACGACGGGACTTGAACCCGCGAATGGTGGAATCACAATCCACTGCCTTAACCACTTGGCCACGCTCGCCACGCGAACATCAAATTAACACAGACTTTGAGACCTTTTCAAGGTTGTCTTGATCTTGTGTTGTAATCACTGCCCGAAAGGCAAATCTATCGTTAAAATTCTGACTCAGCGAAAATTCGCTTACCTCCTCCCATTGAAGGATGCAACCAGAGGTCTCCATGGGCTCCAAAGGACTGTGCTACGGCGGCTTGACGTTATTCGTCAGTATGATTGGGGTACTATTTTGTACAAATCCATCCGTTGATACTTACCAGGCCTTTGTTACCGCAGAAGCCAAGGATTACTTGGTGGACGACGCTTGCCCCCGTCCGCTTCCCTTTATTGGGAATTCTCTGCGGGATGAATGTACGGACTTTTTGAGGTCGGAGCGTAGCACCCCGGTCATCCAAGGCATGATTGCTCGCAGTAGCGATCGCCATAATTTTGGTGTCTTCAGTCTGTACAGCACGGAGTTAGATATGGAGACGCTAATGCCGGCTTTGCCTAGGGGGTTGCTACCCAGCTATCGCATTGATGCCATTGGCCTTGGCAATCAGTTCATGGTCTACAGTGCCCAGTCGCTTTAGATGTTCTCTGCTCGGATGTGTTGGTGGCTCTACTCGGTGTGATATTCCCTCAATGACTCCGTGTCTTCTTCCTAGCTGTAGTGCCAGTACAAATAGCGAGGTTGATCTTTTCTGCCGTACTTGTGGTCAGCCACTGCTGCTGCAGAATCGTTATCGTCCGCTCTGTTCCATTGGTGAAGGAGGCTTTGGGCGAACCTTCTTGGCAGAAGATATTAGCCAGGTTGATCGACCCAAATGCGTGATTAAGCAGCTCTCTGAGCGCGCCGATACTGCGGGGAATGAGCAGGCTCAGCGTATGTTCTACCAAGAGGCCATGCGCCTCCAGCAGCTCAATGAGCATCCTCAAATTCCCAAGTTCCTCACCCACTTTGAGCAAGGGGATTATCAATACCTGGTCCAGCAATATATTGATGGCTGGAATTTGAAGTCGGAAGTAGATTCAGACGGGCCATTTGATGAGGACAAAATTTGGCAGGTGTTGGCAGAAATTAGCGGCATTTTGCGGTTTGTCCATGAGCAGCGGATTATTCACCGGGACATCAAGCCCTGCAACATCATGCGTAGTCGTGATGGTGGACATCTTGTGCTGATTGATTTTGGGGTTGCTAAGCTGCTCAAGCAGGGCAACCCTAAGCGCCCCGGTACATTGGTGGGTAGCCCGGAGTACATGGCTCCAGAGCAGGCCCAGGGCAAGGTGGTGGATTCTAGTGACCTTTACAGCTTGGGAGTTACTTGCGTCTTTCTGTTGACCGGGCGATCGCCCCTGGAGCTGTATAGCCCCGCCAATGACTTTTGGTATTGGCGAGATGCCCTGCCAGAGGGCCGGCATTTGAGCGATCGCCTTGGGGCTGTCTTGGACCGCCTATTGCAAACTCCCATTGCCAATCGCTTTCCTTCCGCTAAAGCTTTGAGTTTTCATCTGTTGGCTTGTCAATCGGTTCGTCAACTCTCGGATTTGTCGAAGCAGGCTGATTAAAGTCCGTCGTTAGAATTGAGCATTCTCAATTCATGATTCAGATCCGAGAGGATTGCAGACCAGTGAGCCCGTCGAGTTAGGATCGGCGAGCAATCATTGGTTCCGCTGCATGTCTGATTCTGTTTCGCTGCCTTGGTCTCAGGGCAATCGTTACGCCCTTCGCCAGGCTCGTATTCCCCACTGCTTGCTGGTGGACCCAGATCCACAATTGCGGGTAGATGATGAGGGGTTGACCCTGGTGGATCTAGAAATTGAAGCAGGTCGTATTCGCCAGATTCGTTCGGCAGCAGATGGAGGGGCCGCTAAGGCAGCAGGGTCTGAACTCGATTCTCCAGTGCCGACTTACGATTGCCGCGGAGGGCAAGTTTGGCCCTGCTTTGTTGATAGCCACACCCACTTGGATAAGGGACATATTTGGCCTCGTACTCCCAATCCCGATGGCACATTTGAGCAGGCGCTGGCGGCGGTGATTGCTGATGCGGAGCAATATTGCAGTCCTGAGGATGTCTATCCCCGTTTGGAGTTTGGCCTGAAATGCAGCTATGCATTAGGCACTCAGGCGATTCGCACCCATATTGATGCCCTTGATGAGCAGGCCAAGATTAGCTTTGGGGTGTTCCAGCAACTGCGTGAGGCTTGGCGCGATCGCCTGGCCCTCCAGGCGGTGTGCTTGGTTTCCCTGGACTATTTCATGACGTCCCAAGGCGAAAAACTGGCAGATATGATGGCCGAGGTGGGGGGCATTCTGGGCGGAGTGGGCTTCCAGAATCCTCAGCTCAAAGACCAAGTTGAACGGGTCTTACAGCTGGCCCAAACGCGGGGGCTAGATGTGGATCTCCATGTCGATGAGAGCAATGATCCCGAAGATAAAATGTTACCCATGGTGGCCCAGACAGCCCTGGATTTGAGGTTTGAACAGCGTCTTTCCTGTGACCATTGTTGTAGCCTGGCCGTGCAACCCAAAGACCAGCAGCAGCAAACGATTGAGTTGGTTAAAGCAGCAGGTATTAACATCATTAGCCTGCCGATGTGCAATCTCTATTTACAAGATCGCCGCTCCCAAGAACAGGTGGATAAAACTCCACTTTGGCGTGGGATTACCTTGGTGCATGAGCTAAAAGCTGCCGGTGTTCCAGTTGCCTTTGCCAGTGACAATTGTCGTGATCCCTTCTTTGGTTTTGGTGATCACGACATGTTGGAAGTGTGGCGGGAGTCTGTGCGCATTGCCCATCTAGATCAGCCCTACGGAGATTGGCCGCGATCAGTCACTCAAACGCCAGCGGAGCTGATGGGCTTGGAGAATGTGGGTCGTATTGGAGTGGGCCTACCGGCAGACTTGGTGCTGTTCCAGGGGCGGGGCTTTAGCGAACTGCTCTCTCGCTCCCAGCACGATCGCATTGTTCTGCGTCGGGGCAAGTCGATTGACCAGACCCTGCCGGACTACCGCGAGTTAGACGAATTATTGCGCGTTAATTAAGCTGTTTGGCGATCGCGTCGTGGCGGGAAGTCAGGCAGTGACAATGGCGATCAGAACTCCAATTAATTGACTCCTCGGAGGCCCCCATGAGTGATTTCCAAGACTTCCTCAAGCATGAAGCAGTCCATGTTGTGCGAGGCGAGTTTAAGCCTGGTACCTTTGCCCGTGCCCAAGAGCTTTATTCCCAAGCTGTTGCCACCTATGCCGATGGTTTTGAAGGCGCTTATCTCTTGAGAGAGCCCGATAGCGATCGCGGTCTGTCCATCATTTTCTGGAAAAGCCTGGAGCAAATGGACGAACAACAGCGCAACGACACCCATCAAGCCATTCTGGCTAAAATGGCTTCGCTGTTTACTCAGCAACCCGAAAGCAGTGTTTATGAGTTGGCTTCCCACTTGGTTCCTGAGGGGAAAGAGCTCGCCGCTGTTGGTGTGCGTTGAGGAGAGAGTGAGACCATACTTTATAACTGAAGCTTAGTTAAAGCTAACTTCTCTCTGTTGATGGGTAGGGGCATCTCTCTCTGCCCGCTGGACATTGGGAGACAGCTGCAAAGCTTTCTCCCTGTTCATTCCCTCTCTGCTCACGCCCTCTATTTCCCAATTTTTAACAGGTCTACAGCGGCTTTAAAGGCATCCATCATGGGTCTCTTTCCGCCAGAGCCCCAATCCCAGGTAAACGCTATATTAAGCAAGACCCCTAGCGCGCTGACCAGTCATGCCCACCGCCTCAACCCATGTTTCTGACTGGAAGCCTCTCCTCACCGAACTCAGCGACCTAGAACTCATTACTGATCGTAGCCAAGTCGCCAAGTTTTCCCAGGACTACAACAACTTCAGCCCAATCTTGCAGGCGCAACTGGGTGATAAAACCGGTGACCTGGTGATCCGACCGACCTGCGAAGCTGACGTCATCCGCATTGCTGCGGCTTGCGCGAAGCATGGCGTGCCCCTGACAGAGCGAGGCGCAGGCACGGGCAATTATGGCCAATGTGTACCTCTCCAGGGAGGCGTTGTTTTGGATATGTCCAGGATGACGGCGGTGAAGTGGGTGAAGCCTGGTCTTGCGCGGGTGGAAGCGGGGGCCAAGTTGGCTGCCATCGATCGCGAAACTCGCCCCAGCGGTTGGGAGATTCGCATGGCCCCTTCGACCTATCGCACCGCCACCATTGGCGGCTTTATTGGTGGGGGTAGCTGCGGCATGGGCTCGGTGAACTATGGCACGTTGAGCGATCGCGGTAATGTCCTCGCGGTTCAAATTGTCACTTTAGAAGCCGAACCTCGGGTGCTTGAATTGCGCGGCGATGACGTGGCTAAGGTGAATCATGGCTATGGCACAACGGGCATCATCACTGAGTTAGAAATTCCCCTCGCCCCTGCCTATGACTGGTGCGATCGCATCATCCATTTCGATGACTTTATGACCGCAGCCCGTTTCGGTCAGGCCCTCGGTGATGCCAACGGCATTGTCAAAAAACTGATCAGTGCCTTTGCCTGGCCTATCCCCAGCTACTTCACAGCGCTCCAGCCTTACCTCCCCCAGGGCAAACATGCCGTCCTGGCCATGATCGCCGAATCTAGCCTGGAATCCTTCGAAAACCTCGTTCAAGAAATGGGTGGCACTATCAGCTACGAGCGAGCTGCCGCAGATAGCAACAAGGGGACGCCCCTATTGGAATACACCTGGAATCACACCACGCTCCATGCCCGCACTGTCGATCCCAGCCTCACCTACCTCCAGTGCATTTTCCCCAGAGACCCGTCCCTGGCTCTCGTGGAACAAACCTATGAGCAGTTTGGAGATGAGGTGATGATTCACCTGGAGTTCTTTCGCCAGGGAGGCGAACTGATTCCGGGGGCGCTTCAAGTTGTGCGCTATACAACCGAAGCTAGGCTCAAAGAAATTATTCAGATCCTACGGAACCTCGGTTGCTTTATTCCTGACCCTCATCAATACACCGTAGAAGATGGCGGCAGTGGCCAGATTGATCCCGCTAAAGTTGCTTTCAAAGGCGAGATTGATCCCCAGGGGTTATTGAATCCTGGCAAGCTCCGAGGATGGAGTGAACGCTGAGGTTCAGCAGGATTTTGTTGACTTCTAGCCATTCAGCTTTATCCCTTAATTAATTCGACACCGTCGCGACCATCGAATTCTTGGAGATAGACTTTCACTTGCTCCTGCTTTGCTGTGGGGAGTTGTTTGCCCGTGAAGTCAGGATGGATCGGCACTTCGCGGTGGCCCCGGTCCACCAGCACTGCCAAGCGAATCAGACGAGGACGACCGTAGTCATTGATGGCATCGAGGGCGGCGCGAATGGTGCGTCCTTTAAAGATGACATCATCGACTAGCACTACGACTTTGCCTGTGAGATCGACGCTGATGCTGGTTTTGGCTGGCGTGCGAATACCAATTTGATCCAAGTCATCGCGATAGAACGTGATGTCTAGTTCGCCCACTGGAACTTCGACATTTTCCAATTGCTGAATGTGAGCCGCCAGACGATAGGCCAAGGGAACGCCTCGGGTATAGATGCCGAGTAAGACCAGGTCTTCCAAGGCTCCGCCCTGTTCTACCAGTTCGGAGGCAAGGCGATTGCAGGTGCGACGCACGGCTTCGGCGGACAGGATTTCGATGGTTTCCTGGGGCATGGTGATGGTCGGGGGAGCGCTAGTGAAGGACGAGTTGGCAGAATTGTCGGTCAAGGTGTTTTAGAGGTTGTTTGAGAATTTGGCTAAGCATCAGATTGGAGGCTCCAGTTAAGTAGAGATCGCCAGGATGCTCTGGATGACTGGGCAATACAGCGTTATCTGCTACAGCCAAATGCCTTTTTCAAACAACCTCTTAGATAAGATTCCAGTTTACTCAGTCTTCCCTAGGTATCGTTCTCTTTGATGTTTATTTGAAATGCTTGATGGTGGCTGGTTTTTGCTCAAGTCATTTCGATCAGGACTGCCAGAAGAAGACCGCGATCGCCAATCCTAACCAGCTCAAAAAGCATCTACGGGTCAGCCCAAAAGCTCGTTCAACTCGCTCCGCTGTCAGGGGCCTCAGATCATCGCCCAGCAGTGGCTTCTCCTTAATCACCCCGCGATAGGTATTCTGTCCTCCTACCTGCACATCCAGGGCTGCCGCATAGGCACATTCACTCCAGCCTGCATTGGGGCTGGGATCGCGATGGGCATCTCGGCGACAGAGGCGTAGCACCTGCCGGGACTGTCCAGACCAGAGGGCAATGCTAAGGACCGCCAGGCGGCAGGGCAGCCAGGTGGCGATGTCTTCGGTTTTTGCGCTGCACCAGCCCAGATAGCGGTAGGGCATTTCTTTGTAGCCCACCATGGAGTCGAGGGTGCTGAGGGCCTTGTATCCCATGGCCATCGGAGCTGCTCCTAGGGGCGTCATTGCGGCACCTAAGATGGCAAAGAATAGCGGGGCGAGCACACCATCCACAGCATTTTCGGTGGCGGTTTCAAATAGAGCGCGGTGGAGTTCTGCTTCAGATAGCTTCTCTGTGTCTCGGCCCACATAAAGCTTGAGGCGATCGCGAGCGGCAACTAAATCTCCAGTTCCTAGTGGCTTCAATACCTCTTCTGCGGCTCGCCTTAAACTGCGTCCCGCAAAGCAACTGGCTAGTAAAACAATGGCTAGTCCCTGCCCTAACCAGGGGCGGAACTGAGTCGTCAATGCGATCGCCCCCCAGCTAAGGGTCACGCTTAAAACCACAAGGCTGAGCATCAAAATGACCCCCAAGAGACGTTGTCCTATTGGAGATTGGACTCGGGGCAATAGAAGTTTTTGATAGCCCTGAATATAGTTACCCATCCACTGAACAGGATGGGGCAAGGACCAGGGATCACCCAAAATGAAATCTAAGCCAGAAGCTGCACTTAAGGTGACGACAACGGCTGGTAAGAAAGAAAAGAATTGTAGTATTTTTGTACTTGTTTCAATCAAGGATTTAGCGAGCTAAAGCTGGAATGGGTTCTTGATAGTAAATCGAGATAAACGCGCTAGGGAAGTCTTTACTCCGTAGTTTGGCCTAGAAGGACTGAGCGAATGGAATTACGTATGAGTTTTTCGTGAACATTGTGGTCTTCGCTCTCGATCTATTGGAATCTGAAAGTTAGAGTGGCTACCCTAGTTCAATGCCCTCTGAAGCTAACTGGATAGGGCGGTGAGGATGGGGCTGATTGATTGTGAATGTAAGCGTCTTGCTTGCTGTTCTCTTTGTCGAAAACTCTAAACGATGAAGTGGCTGTCTGTTCCCTGGTTTGCTTGCCAGCTGCGAGCATCGTAATAGAGGTCTTCGAGGGTGATTGTTTCCAAGGCTTCTTTGAGTTTGAGATTCAAACGATTCCAAAGGCTATGGGTGACCCAGTCTTCGACTTGCTCGGCGGAGGGCTGGGTTTCTATCAGTGGAGATACTGTCTCTCCAACGGCTTCGAGGATTTGGCCGAGGGAAATATCTTGGGGAGATTTGGCTAAGCGATAGCCTCCCTGTGCACCTCGAGTTGCCAGAACTATCTTGGCCTGACGTAGCTGGATGAGGAGCTTTTCTAGATAAGGCGCAGGTAAATCTTGGCGTTCGGCAATCGCTCTAACAGAGCTTGGTTTGCCGGAGGGTTGCAGACTCAGGTCGAGCAGTGCCTTGACGCTGTAGTGGACGCGAGTGGTTAGCTTTAGCACGATAGATCGATAGGCTTTCTAACAGTTACTGTTGCTCAAAGCCCCAGCAGCAGGGAAAAGGAGGCGCTGGTGGTTAGCACAACCAGAGGCAGAGCTTAGGGGCAATCTATTTTAGATAACGTCGATCTCTGTCCTTCGTTTCTTTTCTCAGACCAGCAAATACACGTAAACAAATTAATTGAAATTCGTGTGCATTTTCAATACATTCTTGTAAGATATAAACGGTCTCAAAGAATTTTGATCTGAACTCGGCTGGTTTGAGTGGTTTATCTGACTCAATCCTTCCACACCTGAAAGATTAGATACATTGCGACAATTGAATTCTCTCTGTACAGCAGGCTGTTTTGTTTCCCTTGATGAATAACCAAAGAGCTTGGCAATCAACTGCTGCTGTTCTGGGGAATTGTTCGAAGGTCGGTGCAGGCTGATGGCTCGATAGGGTCAGCAGCTACCCCCTAATACTTGAAGAGATGACTTAACTCAGAATAATGGCAAGAAAGAAAACTGAAACTAAGACCGCAGTAAAGAGCACCCGTAAGGTCTCCAGTCGTACTGGTGCTGCAGCTAAGTCTGTTAAGAAAGGCGCCGTTAAGAAGACGACGACTAAGGCTAAGCCTGCATCTAAGGCTGCTGCAAAAACGACGACTAAGAAGGCTGCTTCAAAAACTACGGCTAAAGCTGCTGCCACTAAAGCTGCTGCCTCCAAGGCTGCGGCTAAGAAGGCCGCAGCAGCAAAGGCTGCTGACAATGTTGATGCTCCTCTTTCAGGTGAAGCGCTCCTGAAGAAAGTGAAGGAGCTGGGCAGCATGAGTAAAGAGGAGAAAGCCAAGGTTTGTGGCTATTCTGCAACGACGAAGAGTGGCAACGAACGTGTCAATTTGATGAAGTTCTACAATGCCCTGATTGAAGCAGAGGGCATTGATCTTGATGGTAAGAAAGGGGATGCCACTGGTCGGGGTGGTCGCAGTGCGAGCTATCGCATCACGGTTCAATCCAACGGTAATTTGCTGATTGGTGCTGCTTACACGAAGCAGATGGACTTGAATCCTGGGGATGAGTTCCAAATTACTCTGGGTCGTAAGCACATCAAGCTCACTCAGCTTGATGGTGAGGGAGGTGAGGCTTAGTTGGGCGATCGCTCCTAGTCTTTAATCTCTAGATTGCTCTTAAAGCAGTCTTGATATCTAGCCAGTAGGTTCTCGACAGAAACGAGAGAACCTACTGGTTTTTATTTGCTCGGCTGATTCGTGATTGCTGTTTACCCAAGCCTTGGATGCCGTTCCTTGGAGCAACTGGCTGACCAGCATCTTCTTTGGCTGTCGTTAACTATTGCGGTAGATGAAGCTTTCTCTCTCCTCCTTTAGGCCGTTCTGGATGCTTTGCTGATGCTTGCCCCTCGCTGCTGTCTTGCGTTTCACGCTCTGTCCTCTTCTGCGCAACAAACAGAAAGGTTGCCTTCAAAAGACTTGACACGCAGCCGTTGTGGGACTGGCTAAGCTGTAACTGTCAATGCAGTCTGCTTTCTGCAGCGTTAATGCGTTGCAAAGTTAGTCCCTCGCGGCAGTTGATATTCGTTTTGGCCATGGGGCTGTACCGGCAGGGGATTTGGAGTTCCTTGCTTCTTGAAATAAAGGCGACAGTTCATGCAGATTCAGTTTTCCCATCCCGAACAATCGTCTTGGACGAAGTATTTGTTTTATGTCCTGCTGGGTTGGCTGACAGCCGGCTTGTTGTTGGATTTTGTGGTCATGCCCTCTCTCTACATTGCGGGCATGATGACCAGTAGTGATTTTGCTGGGGCTGGCTATGTTTTATTTGGCCTGTTTAACCATTGCGAAATCATGGCAGGAGCGGTGGTCCTCACAGGCGTTTTGGTTCTGTTGAGTGAAGGCGTGTTGGATTACTACAACCGGATCGCAACCATCATTGAGGGATTGACCCTGCTGACGATTGCACTGTTTTATACCTATTGCTTGACGCCAGCTATGAGTGCCTTGGCGTTGTCCCTTGATGGCAGCGAGTTAATCGAGGTGACGCGGGCAATGAATATCTTGCAGTTTGAGTATTGGGCTTTGGAAGTCATTAAATTCTCCCTGCTGTTCCTATTCGTTCGTCGTCTCAGCGCCGTCGTCTTCCCCGTCGCCAAACCATAGTAAGCGAACTCCCATAAAGAGGAAGCCAAGGGCCGCTACGCTCTTTACCGCCTGGGGTGGGAAGAGTGTGGCGGTCCCTTCGCCAATAAGGACACCGATAAGGCTCGCGGTGAGGAGAGCAGCAGAAGTGCCAAAGAAAACGGCTTTTGGATATTTCGAACTGCCGCCCAGGGCGATCGCCGCAACTTGGCTTTTATCTCCTAACTCTGATAGAAATACCGCCGCAAAACTGAGTCCAATTAAGCTCCAATCCATAGTGATGTTCCGTTGATGGTCGAGGAACAGAAGCTGGGTTGGAGCTTCTGCTTTTGAAGGGGGAATTTAAGTCTCTATCTGGTTTAGATGCCTTGGAAAATATCCCAGCCGAGGCCGATAGTGATGATTAGCAGTGTGATGCCTGCGCCAACTTCTAAGGTACGAGGCTTGAGGCGAGTGGCAAGCCAACGACCTAGTAATACCCCCAACAAACTTGTGCAAATGAGGGCTGTACCTGCCCCAGCGAAAACAAGCCAAGGCTTATGGGACTCAGCACTCATCAATAGAGTTGTGACCTGGGTTTTGTCACCAATTTCGGCCAGGAAAATAGTGACGTAAGTGGAGGCAAAGACTTTCCACCAGCCTTTGAGCCCGGCTGAATCTACGGAAATATCACCTTCCGAGTCTGGACCAGGGGTTTCATTGGCGATTTCGCTATTGTCAGCGTGACTTGGCGGGACCTCTGTTGTTGAAAGGTCTTGGTCTTCGGGTGAGGCAGCGGGAGCAGGAGTCACGGCAGTTGGCTAGGGGAGGTGGATTGTGCAATGTCGCTGCACAATTTCATAATCTATTCATTATTCCCATAATAGGCCCTGGCTGAGAGCTTCGCCTAGGGTCGGTCATTACGAGAGTTGAGTATTGATGTCTTCTTCTGAAGTGAGTTCAATCAGGACACCATTGATGGCATTGTCGAAGCGTTCCATCTCTGGGCTTTTGTTACCGTAGACGCCACCGATTTGTTGCGTGCAGCAGTCGATCGCAAACTCATCCAGTTCCTCTGGATCGATGTCGAACATAGCCTGGAAGGTATCAGCTTGGACGCGACAAAAACTGGGGCGATCGTCGTAGATATTGCATTGACGACTGTCTTTATTGTAATTAATGCACCAGCCATCCTCCCCGACCATGGTTTTATAGAGAGCCAGGTTTTCGGGAGTTAGGTACTGGTCGAGGTCAGGACGATCTTTGGGATTAAGGTTGCAGCAGGCCCCGCATTGGCTAACGCATTGCCAAGTGATCATGAAAGGTTCGGCAATCCAATGCTGCCGCTCGGAACGTGGAACTGTTGTATCTTATCGGTTTGCGGGGACTGACTTCGGCTTCTGCCATCCCTTTTTTCTGACTTTCTTAGAACCCGTGATGGGGACGACGCAGGGCTTGAAGCCCCTCGGCTACACTGTGGAGACCACATCACCTTTTTTCTAAAGTTATGGCGACTCCTTCTGTGAGCCTGATTCGTGCCACGTCCTATGAACGGCAACAGTTGGAGCAATCTGTCACGGAGGTTTTAGCTCCCCTGGGGGGCATTGAGGCTTTCGTGAAGCCAGGCCAGCGGGTGTTGCTCAAGCCTAATTTGCTGACAGGATCTCGCCCGACGAAGGAATGTGTGACAAGGATTGAATTGGTGGCGGCGATCGCCCGCCAAGTCATTGCTGCTGGAGGCAAGCCGTTTCTGGGAGATAGCCCGGCATTTGGTAGTGCAAAAGGCGTGGCCGAAGCCAACGGTTATGGCCCGCTCTTGGAAGAGTTAGACATTCCCGTCGTTGAATTTCGTGGTAAACGCTACGACACGGAATCGGAAAACTTCAACAATTTGCGCCTCAGCAAAGAGGCGATGGAAGCGGATGTTGTTATCAATATCCCTAAGGTGAAATCCCACATGCAGTTGACCATGACCTTGGGGACGAAGAATTTGTTTGGCTGTGTGCCAGGCAAGATGAAGGCTTGGTGGCATATGGAAGCGGGACAAGATTGCGATCGCTTCGGCGAAATGTTGGTAGAAACGGCCCGCGCCATCAACCCAGACTTAACTATTATTGATGGCATCATTGGCCACGAAGGCAATGGTCCCAGCAGTGGTGAGCCCCGTGAACTCGGCGTGCTGGGTGCTTCGGCGGATGTCTTTGCCCTAGACCGCGCCATGGTTGACCTGTTGCAAGTCGATCCGGCGACAGTGCCGACGGTAGCTGTCTCTCAGCGGTTGGGGCTTTGTTCAGATTTAGAGGCCATTGATTTTGTTGCCCTGCATCCTGAGGAGCTACGTATTGAGGATTGGCTCTTGCCCAGTAACCTGATGCCAATTGATTTTGGCGCGCCCCGCGTGCTCAAATCGACGTTTAAGCATCTGTATATTCGCTTCATCAAAGAGCCGATGAAGACTTATGCGCGGTAATGCAGGCCGCGAATGATGCGCTTGTATTCGAGCTGGATTCGAATATCTACAGTTGAAGTTGACTAGCCCAGTCTTGTAAGCAATATTCCCGTCCAACTCATCGGTGCTGGACGGGAATATTGCTTTTTAATCGATCTTTACCTGAAATTGAGGTTCGCAAAAATGAACTATTTCCCTACTTTTGCCGTTATGAGAGATTAGGGCTTTGAGATAAAAAGCTTCATTCTTTGTGAGCGCCTAGGAGACTGATCGTATTGCTTAGCGTGATGGCTAGAACCTAGCCAGGCCATCGTTTTCAGTTAAGGAGGCTGGCCAGACTGAGCTATGCAGGAAACTTTTTTGAGTGACTGGCTGGAGCATAAAAGTGGTTGAAACTCTTGGCCTGAGTTCGAAAATCTCTAGGAATCGCCGACATATCATTTTAGTCAGGATTCTTTATCCAGAAGGAGGGGATTCTGGACTTTTTCCCCTACATCATTCAGTTGTAACAGACCAGAAATGCCCTTCTGTATACTAGTTAAGTGTGACTTCTAATACTGCTCTGTCCTAGAGCTGCCATAAGTAATGTCAATTAGAACTAAAATTATTTATGGTTACACTCTGGCACTTGGCATTGCACTCAGTGGCACCGCAACGGGCTTGCTGGTGGGTAATCATTACCAACATAAAGCGCTGGAATTAAGACAAATCGCTTCTCGGGAACGCAAGCTGATCAGTGCCTTGCAGGTAGATATTCTCTACAATCGACCGGCCAAGCAGCTAACGCCCTATGTTCAAGATCCGGAAGGCTTTCAGCGAGAAAGTACCTTGCTGCTAGGGCGAATTGAGCAAATACGAGCGTTACTCGCTAAGCACAATAACGCCGGCCAGCCAGCGACCTTAGCGGGATTACAGGAGCAGTTAGATGCCTATGAGTTAGCCGTTATTGCTTTTGCCCAAAAGACAGAGCAGTTTACGAGCAAGCTGCAGCCCTTAACCACTCAGCCTAATCGAGTCACAGAGGCTGAAAAGCTGGTTGTAGAGCTGGTTAAAAGTCCTGAATTTGTGAGCTTTATTGAATTCCCGGATCAACTCTCAGGCTTTGCAAAACTAGCAGAATCGAGAGAGGAATCAACAGAGGTTGAACTGAGCCAGGCAGAGCGGCTGCGGACGCAAATCATCTTGGCAGGGTTAGGTCTTTCGGTTGCAATTGCAGTATTACTTTCGTTTTATACCAGTCGCGCGATCGCGCTACCTATTCAGGCTGTCACGGATGTTGCCCAGCAAGTTAGCCAGGATTCCAATTTTGAGTTGCAAGCACCGGTTGAGACCAATGATGAAGTGGGCGTTTTAGCTCGGACTTTAAATAAGCTCATTAATCGCGTTAGACAACTGCTAGAAGAACAACAAAAATATACTCAGCAGCTAGAGGCGGCAAAAGCCAGCGCAGATGCAGCGAATCAGGCCAAGAGTGAATTTCTGGCGAATATGAGCCATGAACTACGAACTCCCTTGAACGGAGTTTTAGGCTATTCGCAAATCTTGGCCCGAATTCCCATGTCTGCCGAGCAGCAACGGGGAATTGAGATTATTTATCAATGTGGCTCCCATCTGCTGACTTTGATTAATGATGTGTTGGACATTGCCAAAATTGAGGCTCGTAAGCTGGAGCTTCAATTTAGTCCCTGTTATTTCCCGTCTCTATTGCAAGGAGTAGTTGAGGTTGCCCGGATCAAAGCTGAGCAGAAAAGCTTGGACTTTATCTATCATCAGCCTGAGAACTTGCCCACTGGCATCGTGACAGATGAAAAGCGTCTTCGTCAGGTGTTACTTAATCTCTTAGGCAATGCCATTAAATTCACAGATCGAGGGAATGTTACCCTTCAGCTGGATCTTCAGTCGATTAACTCCGCCTCAGCCGAACCGGCGATCGCATTAAACTTTCTGATTTCTGATACTGGAATTGGTATTGATGCGGATGCATTGGACCATATTTTTATTCCCTTTGAGCAGGTGGGGAGCCTCAAACGTCAGAGCGAGGGCACTGGACTGGGGTTGGCCATTAGTCAGAAAATCGTCGAAATGATGGGGAGTCAAATCCAGGTTGCAAGTCAGCTTGCGACTGGCAGCTCGTTTCAATTCACGATTATTTGCCCTTTGGCCCAAGATTGGGTCGCAGCCCATAGCCTGACTAATTTAGGACGGATTACGGGTTACACAGGGAAACGTCGTCAGATTCTCATTGTTGATGACCGCTGGGAAAATCGTTCGGTCTTGGCCTGCTTGCTAGAGCCTTTGGGATTTGATCTAAGTGCTGCTGAGCATGGAGAAGAGGCTTTAGAAAAAATCAAACACAAGCAGCCTGACCTGATCATCACTGATTTGAAGATGCCCATTATGGATGGCTTTGCCTTGATGGCCTGCTTGCGTAAATCGGAGGAGTTTAAGGATATTCCTGTGATTGTTTGTTCATCCAATGTGTTTGATGCAGATCGACAAAGTAGCATCATGGCTGGTGGAGATGACTTTCTGCCTAAGCCCTTACAGGCAGAGGAACTCTATCAGCTACTAGGTAAGCATTTGAAGCTGGATTGGAGCTACTCAGATTCCTCTGCTGAAGTTACGACTTCTACAAGGCTCAAAGGGACGGATATTGGTGAATTTGCCTTACCACCGAAGGGCGTCATTGAGGATATGTTGAGTTTTGCGATGCAAGGCCAGATCGATCAACTGAAGACTTCTTTGGTAGAGCTACTCGAGGAAAATTCTGACTACAAGCCATTTGTTCAATATTTGCAACCGTTGGTCGATAACTTTAACATCGTTAGAGTTCGTTCGTTTCTCCAAAAACTTGAGACTTCTTCTTCAAGCTAAAAAACTCTTTGATACTCAGAATCTCATGAGATAGATAGGAAAGATATGGTGATGATTGATTCTGGCTGTGCAACTATTCTTGTTGTAGATGATAGTCCTGCTAATTTGGAGGTTATCTATAATGCGTTGGCTGCCCATAACTATCTGGTTCGAGTTGAAATGGATGGCCAGAATGCAATTGAGCAGGCTCAATCTTACCCACCGGATCTCCTTCTCCTGGACATTATGCTGCCTGGGTTAGATGGTTTTGAGGTGTGTCGTCAGCTAAAAGCGAATTCGCAAACCTGCGATATCCCAATTATCTTTATGACCTCGCTGACAGAGACGACCGATAAGATAAAGGGGTTTAATTTAGGGGCTGTCGACTACATCACGAAGCCTTTTCATCAAGAGGAAGTGCTTGCGCGAGTTCGCTTACATCTGGAGCTTCAACATCTTACGAAGACTCTCGCAGTACAAAATCAGGATTTGAAGCAATGGACAGAAACATTAGAAGATAAGGTTGCAGAACGAACGAGTGAGCTTTCTAATTCATTGGCTAAATTAGAGGCCACCCAGCTTGAGCTAGAATCTGCGAATGCGCAGCTACTGGATTACACAAGCTCTCTAGAGAAAAGGGTTGAGGAACGCACGCAACAGCTGCAACAAGAAGCTCAAGAACGGCAGAAGGCCTTGCAATCCCTTGAGAGTCTTAACCAAGAGCTAGAACAGCGAGTTGAGCAGAGAACCTATGATCTGCGGCAGAATCAAGCCTATTTAAGACTGCTAGAACGTGCCATCTCTGCCAGTAACAATGGGATTGTGATTGTTGATACTCGTCAGACCGGACACCCCGTAATTTTTGTTAATCCAGCATTTGAAGCAATAACAGGATATTCAGAAGAAGAAGTTATTGGTCGTAACTGTCGATTTCTACAAGGTGAAGAATCTGAGCAGCCTGGGCTGACTATTCTCAGGGATTCCATTCAGAATCAGGTCGGATGTACGGTCAATCTGAAAAACTATCGAAAAGATGGCAGCCTCTTTTGGAACGAATTGAGTATTTCACCTATTCGAGATTCTCAGGGTGAGCTTTCTCACTATATTGGCATTCAAACTGATGTAAGTGAAAGGCTCTCGGTTGAACAGAGGCTGTGGAGCACTAATTTAAGACTAGAGACATTGCTGCAGAGTTTACAGTCTGGCATTCTGGTCGAGGATGAAACTCGAGAAATTGTAATTGCCAATCGGACCTTCTGTAGACTTTTCAATATTGAACTCCCTCCAGATGAACTGACAGGTCGGAATTGTCAGGAGGTTTCAGAAAAATCGAAACTGGAATTTCATGACCCACAGCGGTTTGTAGATCGCGTCCAGGAGTTGCTTGTCGCAAAGAAGGTTGTTATTGGAGAAGAGATTGTATTAGCTGATCAGCGAATACTGGAACGGGATTATATTCCTATTCTCGCAGATGGTCATTATCGAGGCCATCTATGGCAATACAGAGATATCTCTGAGCGTAAGCAGTCAGAGTCTCAAGTTAAAGCCTCTTTATTAGAGAAGGAGATTCTACTCAAAGAAATTCATCATCGTGTCAAGAACAATCTTCTCGTGGTTTCCAGTTTGCTCGAGTGGCAGACGGATTATTCACAAGATCCGAGCTGGATCAAAATGATTGGTGAAAGTCAGAATCGTATTTATGCGATGGCATTGATTCACGAAAAGCTCTATCAGTCTAAAAGCTTGGCGAAAATTGATTTGAGTGAATATCTTGAAACCTTAATCCACCAGTTAACGATCTCTTGCAATCTTGGCGGCGAGCAAGTTCAGGTAAGCAGTGAGCTGGATTCAATCTTCCTTAATATTGAAACGGTCACACCTTGTGGACTGATTATCAATGAACTGATTTCCAATGTTTTTGAACATGCTTTCCCTGAGGGGCGTAGTGGAAACTTGTTCATTGGTGCCCGTCAAGATGAAGCAAATATTGTGATTACGATCAAAGATGATGGCATTGGATTGCCCCATGACTTTGAGTTAGCAGCAGCAGAATCTATGGGATTTCAGCTGGTTGCGCTGCTTACAAAGCAGCTAGAAGGAGAGCTAAGGTTTGGCCAATCTAATGGGACGGAAATACAGCTTGTCTTTGCTGAATTGAGGTACAAGCAGCGGGTCTAAATTTGTAGTGACTTCAGGGCTTCGGAGCCAGGGCTTGCGGCAGACGCAAGGAAGGGGTTACAGAGGCTGGCTGGTTTAATTTCCGTTTGCCTGCAAAAAAATCCTGTAGGAGTTATGGTAGCGATATATACCGTTTCTGCTACGGAGACCTGTTGGTCGATGTCTAAGCTGATTGCTCAAGTCGAAGCTCCCCAAATCTCTCAGGATGTTGACGGGAGGAGGGTTTTGATTGTCGAAGACGAGCTGCTCATTGCTCGCAGTTTGTCTCAGAAGCTGAATCGTCTTAACTATCAGGTTGTGGGGATTGAATCATCGGGACCAGATGCGCTCAGGGCGGTTGAACAGCAGCAGCCTGATCTGGTTTTGATGGATATTCAATTGAAAGGGGATATGACAGGGATTGATGTGGCGGAAGCGATGCGATCGCGGCAGATACCCGTCGTTTATCTCACTGCTTTTGGCGATGATGGGACTTGGTCTGAGGCGGAGAAGACCCATCCGTACGGTTATCTGACGAAGCCAGCCCGGCTGGCAGATCTGAAGTCTGCAATCAAAGTTGCACTGGCCCGCCATCAAGAGGAAATTCGGCTGAAGGATTTGCTGGCAGAGGAGCGAAACCTCAATCAGCTTCGGTCAGCTTATTACGCCATGTTGGCCCATGACTTGCGCACGCCATTGAGCATTATTTTGGTCTCCGCCGATCTGGTGCGTGTTTGTGATGAAAGGCTTACAGAGGCCCGCAAGAACAAGCATTTTGAGCGTATTCAGTCTGCCGTCCGGCAAATGACGCTGCAGTTAGAGTCCGTCATGATTGCAGAGCAAATTTCAGCGTCGGGGTTTACCTATAGCCCAGATCAGGTGGATGTGGTTGCTTTGTTGAGAGATCAGGTGGACATCCTGAGGGCCATGGCGATTAAAGGGCAGAGCCTGAACTTTTGTTCGGATCAAGGAGAAAGCTATCGGCTGTTAGACCCCAGTTTGATTAAGCATATTGTGAATAACTTGGTCTCAAATGCAATTAAGTATTCGCCCCAAGGGTCACATGTTGATGTGGCGCTTCGGTGTCGGGCCACAGGCCTTGAGATAACGGTGCAAGATCAAGGGATTGGTATTCCTGCGGCTTTTCTGGACAAGCTGTTTGGGTTATTTGAGCGAGCTGGCAATGTTGATGGCATTGAAGGCTCTGGCATCGGACTGCATAGCGTGAAGCAGGCAGTGGACTGCCACCAGGGCGAAATTAAGGTGACCAGTGAGGAAGGTAAAGGGACTCGCTTCCTGGTCAAGCTTCCTGCTCCTTCTCTAGATTTGTAATAGTAGGCCTGAAGTTTGGTCCATGAGCCTCTGCTTTTTCTCATTCTGCTCGGTTCAAGATTGTTCGGATTGATGATGGATCATGTTGCTTATTCCCTAGAATTCCAGTGATGAAAATCCAGGTCAAAGTTAAGCCTAATTCTAAGAAGCCTGGCATCACAGAAGAGGAAGATGGAAGTTTGCTGGTTCGTTTGAAATCGCTGCCTGTGGATGGCAAAGCGAATAAAGAGTTGATTCAGACTTTGGCAAAGCATTTTGGCGTTGCTAAGCGAGATGTCACTATTGTTGTGGGCAATACGTCTCGTACCAAAATCATTGCAATTGCTGACTAAAGCTTGAATAAATTAGAGAAAATCATCTGTATCCTTTGACCTGCAGCGATGACATTTTCCATCCTTAATCCAGGACTCAAAACTTGAACTTGTCACAGCAAATGCCTCTGCAGAACCGCAGAGGCATTTGCTGTCTGACGCTATTTCACGAGCATTTTAACCACCGCAGCCGCAGCCGGAGCAGCCACAACCCTTGCCGTCAGCATGGCTAGTGGCGCAGGAGTCACAGCAATAGTATTGGCTATTCTTTTGTAAGCCGGTGGACAG
>CALLPZ010000264.1 GCA_938015405.1 uncultured Pseudanabaenaceae cyanobacterium | reverse complement strand
TCATCTTGCTCAACAGCAGTTTCAACCAGCTTCTCGCGCCACTCTTCGACCTGCTCCTTCATGTCCTCAGGAACATCGAGGAGTTCATACTTGGTGGGGTCGTCAGAACCATCCCAAACCCAAGCCTTGCGGGTCAGCAGGTCCACCAGACCGGTGAACTCATCTTCAATACCGATGGGCAGCACCATCACCAGAGGTGTAGCGGCCAAGACACTCTCAACCTGATCCACCACGCGGTAGAAGTCACCACCGGTACGGTCCAGCTTGTTCACATAGATGATGCGAGCAACGCCAGACTCGTTGGCGTAGCGCCAGTTGGTCTCAGACTGGGGCTCCACACCACCAGAAGCACAGAACACGCCAACGCCGCCGTCAAGCACCTTGAGGGAGCGATACACCTCGATGGTGAAGTCAACGTGACCGGGGGTGTCAATGATGTTGAGCTGGTGGTCATTCCAGAAACAAGTCGTCGCAGCAGACTGAATCGTAATTCCGCGCTCTTGCTCCTGCTCCATGAAGTCGGTGGTGGCAGCACCGTCATGGACTTCACCGATCTTGTGGATTTTGCCGGTGAGGCTCAGGAAGCGTTCGGTTGTGGTGGTCTTGCCTGCGTCAACGTGGGCAAAGATACCAATATTGCGATAGCGCGTAAGGTCTTTCATGTCTGCTCTTTAGTTCAGTTCTCTACGAACTGTGATATTTGGCCACTTGCCGAGGGTTACTCAGCAGAAAATCGGCATTATGTCGCAACCAGCTCGGGCTGGATGGCAACCCTCGGAACATTCGATCTTCTGGGCGAATGCGTCTGATGCCTCGGTTGACAACGCCTATTTGTTTAACAATTGTAAATTGCTTTGCAACAAATTTGGGATCAGTCGTGGGCCTTTAAACCTACGGCTTACCGATCTTCCGGGGTGATTTCCCGAACGAAGAACAGCTCCATAGGGGATGTAGCCGCTGCCGCAGGGAATCCCCGCCTGTGGTACTGAAGCTTTCAGTCCACGATTTCTAGCATATTTTTGGGGATCACGATGCCCAAGCGATCCCCGAGGGAGCCTAGGATTGTCAATTCTAGGTCATTAGCACTAGTCATCAGCCACCGCTAACAAGGCATCCATAACGCCAGGGAAACGCTGATCTAACTCTGCTTTGCGTAAGGAATTAATACGCTGGGTCCCTTCTTTCCGAGAGAACACAACGCCAGCCTCCCGCAAAATTTTGAAATGGTGGGAGAGGGTCGATTTAGCCACTTCGCAGCACAGGGACGAGCAGGACTGTTCGCCCTCCCGGGCCAGCCGTCGGGCAATTTCGAGGCGAACTGGATCGCCTAGGGCATAGAGCAGGCTCGCCAAACTGACCTGCTGAACATCGGGGTGGAACAACTCTCGCATGGTTGCATTATTACATTTGCGCTATTATTTGATTATTCGAATTTATCGAATTAACGAAGAACCATCAGGGCATAGGGTCTGAGTTCCATCTCTCCAAGGTTTGGAGCAGGATTCAGCCCAGGCCAGGCTCTTCTCAAGATTAATTAGGAGGTTCACCATGGTGAATGCCATACAATCCCAATTCCCCACTGCCACAGTTGCAGCAAGCAAGCCCCAAGGGTTGATTACCGTGGATGACCATCAGTTTGACGAACTGATTACGAACAGTGACATCCCCGTACTGGTCGATATTTGGGCGCCCTGGTGTGGCCCCTGCCGATTGGTAAGCCCAGTGGTGGATGCAATCGCATCCACCTACAAAGGTCGCCTTCAAGTGGCCAAACTCAATGTGGATGAGAATCCCGACACCGCAACCCGCTACGAAGTACGCAGCATCCCCACACTGCTGTTATTCAAGCAGGGCCAACTGGTCGAGCGACTCACCGGTGCAGTGCCCCGCAGCCGATTGACAGAAATGGTTGAGCAACATCTCGGGTAGAGCGTTGTCACTCTGCCTCGCCCGCCCGGTAGAAGCGGCGGCAGAGTGACGACAGCCAACCATTACGTTCCAGATATCCACACATTGGATAGTGCCTTCTCTTCAGCAACCCAGGATTTTCCCATGGCCGATACTGCAGCACTCTTTCAACCCATTCATCTGGGAGCCATTGCCAGCCCCAACCGCATCGCAATGGCTCCCCTCACTCGAGGCCGCGCCGGTGAAAGCCGCATTCCCAATGACTTGATGGTGGAGTACTACCGCCAACGAGCCAGCGCCGGAGTGATTATTGCTGAAGCAACCGCGATTTCTGAACAGGGTTATGGCTGGGACCAGGCGCCAGGAATCTATAACGATGCCCAGGTCGCGGGCTGGCAAAAAATCACCGATGCCGTCCACGAGGCAGGCGGCAAAATCTTGCTGCAGCTATGGCATGTGGGCCGGGCCTCTCACACCGATTTTCAGCCCAATGGAGAGAGACCTGTCTCATCTTCAGCCATTGCGATCCAGGGTGAAGCGCATACGCCCCAAGGGAAAAAGACCTATGAAGTCCCTCGAGCGCTAGAACTGAATGAGATTCCTGGGATTATTCAGCAATATGTCAATGCCACGAAGCGAGCGATGTCCGCAGGCTTTGATGGCGTGGAAGTCCATGGTGCCAATGGCTATTTGCTGGATCAGTTTTTGCGGGATGGCGTCAATCAGCGCACCGATGCCTATGGTGGTAGCATCGAGAACCGGGCCAGGCTGATGCTGGAAGTCACCCAGGCAGTCATTGCAACCTGGAGTGCTGACCGGGTCGGCCTGCGCTTGTCACCCAACAGTACGTTCAATGATTTGAGCGACAGCAATACGGTGGCGACGTTCACCTATGTGGCGGAACAGTTGGAGCCGTTGGGCTTGGCCTATCTCCATGTGGTTGAAGCATTGCCCGGTCACTTTATGCATACCGAGGGGGAGCGGGCAGCTCCAGCCATTCGCAAGGCTTTTTCGGGGCCGTTGATCTTGAATGGGGGCTATGACGCAGAAAGCGGAGCAGATGCGATCGCCAGTGGGGCAGCAGACCTAATCTCCTACGGCATTCCCTTTATCGCCAATCCAGATCTACCGGCAAGATTCCGCTCAGGTGCAGAACTCAATGCCCCCGATCCAGCAACCTTCTATAGCCGAGGGAAACAGGGCTATACAGACTACCCCTCAATGCAGGCAAGCTGAGCCCACTAACTCCGGCCTAGCAAACCACCCCCATTCGCAAAGGCCCAGGGCTCAGCCATACGGTGCAGAATCGACTGCCACAATGCATAGCCCTGGGGGCTGAGATGAATGCCATCGGTGGTGAGCTGGGCAATCATTTGGCCATTCGGCGCTGCAAATTGGGGATAAATATCAAGGAAGGCCACTCGCTCCGCCTGGGCAATGCGGGCGATGCGATCATTGAGCGCTTGAATGCGACCCGGGGGTAACCCAATGGAAGCAGGCAAAATAGACTGGACATGGATTTGAGCCTGGGGATGCTGCTGACGCAGACGACTCATAATCTGTTGAAGATTCTGGGCTACTTGATCGTCAGTGGCACCATTTTTGAGGTCATTCACCCCAGCCATGACATAGATATTGCTAGGACGGGTTTCCTTAAGCGGCTCCAGGCGCTTGAGAATACCCGCTGTTGTGTCACCAGAAATACCTTGGTTGAGCCACAGCTGAGAGCTGGGCAGTTGCTGCATAGGCAACCACAGGCTTAGGGAATCACCCAAGACCACACTGAGGTTGTTGTTGCCTTGGCCACCCCCCACGGCCCGGGCTTCCGCAGCCAAAAGACGCTTCCATTGACCATAGCTGGGCTTGTGGCGCACCCCCTGCCAAATGGCTTTGAAGCTATCAATGGGGAGACGGCTATAGAGGCGACCTTGCTTGAGAGCGGCGAGGCGCTGCTGATAAAGCTGAGGACCCGAGCGAGGACCGTTCTTCGGCTGGGGCAGTTGCAAGGGAGACAAGCTCGGCCGTGGGGCAGTTCGCGATGCTAAGGGGGCAGCAGCGATCGCCTGTTTGGCACCGGGAGCAATGGGCAGACTGGGCTCAGGCACTGAGGGTTGAGTCCCTGGCACCGCATTCGCTTGGGCAACGGCCTCAGGAGACAGCTGGACTGCTTGAGGAGTTGCACTGGCGATTGAAGTCGATGTCCCCGGACTTGCCCACAAGGGAGAATCGGCTGCAGTCTGATGCGGGGCCTGGGAAACCTCAATAGATTCCTGCTGCAACTCATCTTTGACACGGCGGTCGAGGGCGATCGCAGCCTGGACTGCACTCAATTTCTTGGGTGGGGCATCTGCCACAGGTGCAACCACAACAGGGGCTCCAGCCAGTAACGACTCAGCCTTTATTGCTCCAGCAGCCTGGCTCTCATTTTGACGCATCCCGAGGTTCGTTCCGGTCACAGCCTGGGCAA
>CALLPZ010000263.1 GCA_938015405.1 uncultured Pseudanabaenaceae cyanobacterium | reverse complement strand
CAGGATCAGGAGCTTGCGGATCTGAAAAATAGGCTTGTTAATATCGAAGCTCAAATTATTGAGTCGCGGGCTAAGTACCAGGATAGCCATCCTCAGATCCAGGCTTTGGACCAGCAACGGGGTGACTTGAGAACGCTGTATAGCCAGCGCCTAGGTCAGCTCATTCCCAATGCATCGGCCTTGCCTGTTGGCGCTGAGGCTCAAGATAATCTGAGCCAAGACTTGATCTCTCGCTATGTATTGACCACCGTTGAGACTGCGGCGCTCAATAACCACCTAACGCTTCTGCAGCAGAATCAAACGTTCTTGCAAGAGCAGTTGGCAACGGTTCCAACCCGGAAGCAGCAGCTTTCGACCTTGGAGCGCAAACGTGACGAGGTGAAGACAAATCTGGCTCTGCTTCAAAGCAAGCTCCAGGAGGCGCGTATCGCGGAAGCGCAGCTATTGAGCAATGTCCGTATTGTCGCTTGGGCTTATGTTCCCAATGTGGCTACAGCTCCTAAGGTCCCGGTTGTTTTGGCGATCGCCACAGCCGCAGGTGGTTTGTTGGCCACTGGGGTTGTTCTTCTACTTGAGGCATTCAATGGCACATTGCGTAATGCCAATGAAATTGAGGCCTCTAGTGAGGTTCCGGTGCTGGCAGTGCTGCCGAAGCCTTCTGGCCAGTTAATGCTTTCTGCTTCTCGCACTAGCAAGCTGGAGCGTTTCCTGGATAGCCCTGAGGGAGTTGAGCCTTATCGTAGTTTGCTCAAGACCCTGGAACTTCGCAGTAGCAAAAAGCCGCGCATTATTGTGATGAGCAGCACTGTGGAGAATGAAGGCAAGTCTGATGTGGTTGCTCGCTTGGCATCTGTGTCTGCGATGCTCTCCCGTAAGACGCTGATCATCGATGCTGAATTGAGTAAGCCTGCTCAGCAAGAGCTCTTTGCCTTACCGTCTGGCATTGGCCTGACCCACGTGATTTCTGGCCAGGCTTCCATGAGAGAAGCGATTCAGCCCAGTGGTTTTGAAAACCTGGATGTTCTCTCCCATGGAGAGTTCCTCAGTCGTCCTTCGACCATTACTGAGTCTGCCGCGATGGAAATCGCCATCCGAGAAGCAGCTCAGGGATATGACTTCGTCTTTGTCGATGCTGCACCAGTGACAACTTCGGCTGATGCGTTGACCCTAAGTCAATATGCCGAAGGATTGGTCTTCGTTGTTCGCCCGAACCTGACGGTGCGCGAAGCGATGTTTAAGTCCATGGATGAGATTCAGAACAACAATACTCAAGTCTTGGGAGTTGTTGTGAATGAATCACAGTCCCTGCCCCGCTATGCCTATAACGGGGCTTCCAATGGGCGATTATCTTCCGAGCAAGAGTTTACGCTGCTGAATAACTAGAGCGAGACTTCGAACAGTGCGTCGATCTACCTCCTGAACGTTGATTCAATGAACTCCTCTAATGGCGCTGTTGCCAAATCCAGCGGTTTACTGACCTTCGGGGTGAGTTTAGCTTTTGGACTCCTGTCTGCGCTCGTTGGCTTCGCTGCTGGTTTGGCTCCCGCACTTTCCATTGTTATGGCGGTGGGTGTGGTGGGAGCCATTGCTGGGCTGTTGGCGTTTGAATATTCAATCTTTGGTCTGCTGATTTTGCGGAGCGGCATTGATGCCTTTTCGCGTCAGCAGATTCCAGCTGTGTTTGCGGTGGGGTTGGATGCGATCGCCATCGGCTACTTTGTCATTTTGCTTTTGCAAAAAAAAGATATTCGGATTAACCAATTCGGTCTCTTTTTTGCTGGTTTTTGCCTCGTTCAGAGCCTTTGGGTTGTCTTAGTAGGGCTTGGTGGCTTAGGCGGCGTGGGCTCTGTTAGCGATTCGATACGTGAATGGGTTCGCCTGTTTTCCTGGTGCATGCTCTACTGGCTGATCATGCAGTTTCGCGATCGCATTGAGCCCCAAAAACTCGTCCAACTTCTGTTCTGGTCTCTCTGCATTCCATTGGTTGTTGCAGTGGTACAGATGATTATCCCTACGTCTTTGCCAGTGGACATCTCTCCTTTGGTTTCTTCAGGAGGGCCGCCAGGTGAGTCTGAAGGATTAAGGATTCGAGGGACAATTGGTCACCCCAACGCCTTTGCTACGTTTATTTTCTTTTTTATTGGACTGACTTATTGGAAACTGACCAACTCGCCCAAGAAGCTTCTATGGGCAGGACTCTTGGTGACCTTGGCAGGTTTTTATGTCACAGCCAAGGCGCTGTTTAGTTTGGGGATGTTAGCTGTATTCCTCATCTTCATTGGGGCTCGGAGCATCAGCCCTTTACGTGCTGTTGGCCTTTCCGTCTTTTTCCTCCTGGTCTTGCTGGTTTTTGGCAGCAGTGAGTTTGGTCAAGGTCGCTTGGAATCGATTACCAACACGCCTTTGCTGAATCCAGATATTGATTTGTGGAGAGCAATTGTCCTATCTAAAAGTGATTACAACAGCTTTAACTGGCGTTTGAGCCAGTGGACTGACCTGATCGGGACGTGGCGTCACTCTCCTTGGTTGGGCTATGGCTTGGGTCTAGATAGAGCTTTGGTCGCGAATGACTTGCCGCCCCATAATGACTACATTCGTTGGTTAGTCAATGGTGGCATCGTCGGTTTTACGACAATGATGGCGTTCTGGGGAGCTCAATACGCACATTTGATCTCCATCATGCGTCGGAAAACATTGGTACCTGAGCAAAAGAATCTTTGCTACGTCATGATTGCGATGTTGACGTCAGTGCTGTTTGGCATGATTACTGAGAACATCTGGGACCACACCATGCTGTTCTTCTACTGGTATGTGCTTATGGCTGTCGTGAGTTGGGATTGGAATCCACCTTCTCAAAGTTCATCAACTAATGTTTCTTTGTAGGAACAGTGACATTCATTTCTGACTTCGTCACCTTTAATGGCTCTAGGTGGAGTGGATGAATTTGCTTTTCTCTCTACAAGGAATCTTCCGAGAGTGGCTATATGTAACGAAGTCGTAAATATACAACCACTTCTTTAATTTACAATCCCTTCTACAAAGAGATTGTAAAACATGCTATCTGGGTGTTCATAGCGGTTTGTAGGTTGGATAATAAGGGCACTAAGGGAAAATCACACTAGCCTATATATCCATGGCGCTCTACATCGGTAGAGCTACTAACGTGATGGCTTAAGTGTGCAGATCATCAATCTATGACCTGGAGTTGTGATTTCAATTACGGCTCTAAGTTCTGGAAATCAGGCTCAAAAGCCTTGTAGCTATCAGTCAAGTCCATTGATTTAACGTCAAGGGCTGACTCTCAGTTCAATCTGAGTCTATTGATAGAGATTATGCCGTTGCATGACTGCTTGTCAGACTAACCGTTGGGCTACCATGAAGAAATCTGTTATTGCTATTGGCCTAGATGCTGCTGAACCTAGGCTTATTGAACGGTGGATTGAGCAGGGCTTGCTCAAGAACTTAGCGCGTCTCAGAAATGAGGGAGCCTACGGACTGTTGGAGAATTTTTCCTCCTACAGAGCTGAGACCCCCTGGACAACATTCTTGACAGGCTGTTCCCCCAATACAACAGGATATTGGGGCCCAGTAAAACTGAAAGATGGCACCTACCGAGTGGATGCGGTTGGGGCCTATGACTACGCTGATTATGAGCCCTTCTATGCGCTGGGGCAGGACTATAAGGTCGCTGTTTTTGATATGCCCCAGGCTCCTCTCGCTGAGGATGCAAATGGTATTCAAATTTTAGGCTGGGGGGCTCATTCTCCCCAGACTCCGAGCCATTCTTTGCCAGTGGGCAAGCTTCAAGAAGTGATTCAGCGTCACGGCACCCACCCTGCCTTTGGCCATGATCACGCCAATATCTATAGCCTTTCCCAGATTGATCGGCTCCATAGTCAGCTTCAGGAGGGAATTCGTCGGCGTTCTGCAATTTGCAAAGACTTATTGGATCAGGATGATTGGGACTTGTTCCTGACGATTTACGGTGAAACTCATTCTGGCGGTCACTGTTTGCTGCACTTGAACGATACGCAGCATCCGGTTTACCGACGTCAGGGGGATTCGGCGACTGACTACTTATTGGAGACTTATCAGAAAATTGATGAGTCTATCGGTGAAATCCTTGCTTCTGCCCCCAAGGATGCCTCTGTCGTCGTCTTCTCTGCCCATGGTATGCAAGCCAATAACTTGGACTTGACCAGTACCTTCTTCCTGGGAGAGTTAATGTATCGCTGGAGCTTCCCCGGTAAGGTTGGGTTTGCAGCTACATCGACTCAATCTAAGCCTAGAAGCCTCTCTCCTTGGCGCCAACAGCAGCGTTCTTATCGGGACCTTTGGGCGCAGAAGCATGATCCTAATCCTGTCACTCGTTGGATTCGAGCTGTAACGCCGACTAAACTACATCGCATCTATGCTGATTTGTTGGAGCGTCTGGGGCTAACACCTCAGAGCGATTTTGTGTCTCCTTATCAGCTTCAGAACCAGGGTGGCAGCTTTGATTGGCAGCCTGTGAGCTGGTATGCGCCCTCTTGGCACAAGATGAAAGCTTTTGCCTTGCCCAGCTTTTCCGAAGGCTATATCCGTATTAACCTTCAGGGTCGTGAACCCGATGGTTGTGTGGCTCCCAGTGATTACGATCAAGTCTGCGATGAAGTCATCGCTCAAATTAAGTCTCTGCGTAGCGTAAAGACTGGGAAGTCTGTGGTGGAGAGCGTTATTCGCACTCGCAATGCGGATAATCGCTGTGCGCCAGGTCTACCTGATGCTGATCTGATTGTTATGTGGGACGAGTCGGAGCTGACCGATTGCGTTGAAACTGATTTGTTCGGACGGATGGGACCTGTGCCCTATCAGCGAGCAGGTAGCCATACGCCTCGGGGATTTGTCTTGGTTAAAGATGAAGGTGTTCAGCCTGGCTCTAACTTAAATGATGGCCATGCCCTTGATTTAGCTCCGACGATCTTGGAATTGATGAATGCACCTCAGCCTAGTCATCTGGAAGGGCAGAGTTTGCTACAGACTGTTCCTGCTCTCGTGAGCAATTAGTCTCGTTGCTGGGCTTCTGTCTTGCTGGACCGATCAGGTTTTGCCATTGGGAGCCTAATCCTTAAGATTTAGCAAGTTGATGAGGATTAGGCAGCCTGCATAAATTCCCCCTATTTGAATTCATATAGGATCAAGACGGGAATTTGTTCGAGAGACAACTCCTGGCTGGGGGATCTTGGGCTGGCCATTGCCCTTCTTTGGGCTCCCATGCTTAGGATTCTTACTGCTTTTGTGGGGGTAGACTAGGTGAGTGTATCCCGGTGATTTTGGATAGCCCTACTCCTCTTGGGAATTTCCCTTGTTTTAGAGGCTATAGATATACGTTTTTTCTATTTATTCAGTTGAATTCTATGGTCGAGCAGTCGCCAAAGGTCTCGGTATTAATCCCTGCTTACAATGCAATGGATTATTTGCCCCAGACGCTTGACAGTGTCATAGCCCAAGATTTTTTAGATTATGAGGTGGTCATTGTTAATGATGGCAGCTCTGATGAGATTGAAGATTGGTATGCTGGGCTTTCGAATGAGAGAGTACGACTTGTTTCCCAGGAAAATCGTGGGTTAGCGGGGGCTCGTAATACGGCGATCGCCCATGCGAGAGGTGAGTATTTAGCGCTGCTAGATGCCGATGATTTGTGGGAGCCTGAAAAGCTACGTTTACAGGTCGATGTCCTGGAACAAAATCCGGGAGTGGGTTTGGTCTATACCTGGCTTGCTCTGGTAGATATGGATGCTCAACCAACTGGCCGTTTTCTAGAAAGTACTGAAGAGGGATGGGTCTGGCGAGATTTAATCCACCGTAATTTTGTTGGTTGTGGGAGTACGCCGCTGATTCGTCGCGAGTGCTTTGAGAAGCTGGGTGGCTTTGACGAGAATTTGGGCTCCTATATGGAAGACCTAGACATGTGGCTACGTCTATCCCTCCAGTATGAATTTAGAGTTATTAAGCAGCCATTAGTGGGCTATCGCCAACTGCCTAATAGTGCTTCTAAAAATTGGGATGCCATGTTGCGAAGCTCTGAGATTCTATTTACTAAGGCATTTGATAATCCACCGAAGGATTTAACTGCTGATGAGTTGAAGCAGCTTAAGGCTGAGGGCTATGGGCGTTCCAGACTGTCTTTGGCTTGGCAGCCCTTACTCAGTGAGACGAAAAATTACTCTAAGTCAAAGGAGCTTTCTCGAGCGGCTTTGAATCATGATCCTTCGCTGAGATTCTCAAGGGATTATGTGCGCTTAAAGCTGACAATGCTGATCATGCAATTGTTGGGGGATCATCGATACAGTCAATTGTTGGCATTTCTCTATCGCGTTCGCCGCTTTCGATTAGCTGTTTAGCCTCTCTATTCTGTTTTCATTGGAGCCGTCAGCCATCTTGGGACTGACGGCTTACTCACGGTGATTGAATAAGTTCATGGAATCCCATGATTGCGGTGGCTTAGAAAGTATCGCAATCATGGGATTTTTCACTATTGAATGGATCGGCTGGGCTCTTCGTCTTGAGACTTTAAGAGTAGCCATTTGTCTCTCGTGAGCTTTTTACAATTCCAATCCATGCAGCTGTACATGATGGAGACGCTACTGGAGCTAAAGCGCTTGCTCTAGGTTTCGCTGGGCTATGGAGAATGTATTAGGCCCCTTCGATAGAAGCAGAGCGCGGGAGCTTTCGGCGAAGGATAAAGAAGGTAAAGGCGGGGATGCATAGCCATCTCACGGTCAAGACTGTGATGGCTAGGGGGAAGATCCCGTGGGGAACAGCAATCACTAGTGCGCCAATAAAAATGATTGTGAAAATGGTATTCCAAGCAATGTCTAGGCCAATTTCATCCATTGCCTGGAGAAGCTTTGACGTGGCTTGGGCCAGTGCCATGGGAACAGCAGAGAGACAGATAATAATCAGAATTGGGATGGCATCTGTCCACTTTTCTCCAAAGACAATGGGGACGTAGAAGGGAGCGAGGCAAGACTGGACCACCACGAGAGGGGCTATCGTCATACCAATGGTCTTGAGACTGCGTAAGAAACGCCCTCTGAGCTGCGCTTGATCTCTACGAGCTTCGCAGAAATAGGGATACCAGGCGCTTGCAAAGGAATTAATCACGCCTTGGCTAATGCCAATGCCTGCACTGTAGGCGAAGAAATAAACGCCCAAATCGCTGAGTCCCAAAAAGCGAGCCACAATCAGATAGTCCGCGTCCTGGCGGAAGCGGTTGAGAAGGTCTACACCTAGGCGTTTTCCTCCGAAGCTGAGAATGCTTCGCCAGGCACTGAAATGAGGGAATTTCTTGGGCTTCCACTGACTGAAATGGGCAATGATGGGGTACCAAACGAGGTAGCTAATTACAATGCCCCAAACCACTGACCAGACGCCATAACCCAGGAAAGCCATGAGCATCACGATCAGGTTGGTCACAATAGCCTGGGCTGCCATGCACCAGGCTCTAATTTGAAGGAGGTTCCGGCGATCTAGCAGGGCCGATTGAACCATGTAGGATGGTATAATTAAATAGCTGAGACCCAATGCACAAATGGGAAAAGCGAGTGCTGTATTCTTGTAATACAACGCGATGGGGTATGCCAGCAGACATTGAATGACAAATAGGGAGACCATAATCACCCAGTTAAGGGAGTAGGCCGTTTGGCAAACCTGTTCCAATTCCTCGTCATCAGCCTGAACAACTTTGGCTGAGATTCCGCCCCTCACACTGATGACGTTGGCTAATTCGAACACGCTGTAAATCGCAGAAACCATTCCGTAGTCGGTCTTGCTGAAAAGGCGTGCAAGCACTACGGTGGCTCCCAATCGAAAGACTCGCTGAACGAGTTCGGCGCCGCCCAGCCAGCCGATATTTGAGAGATATCGGCTAGAAGTAAGATTTTTGAGTCGATCAATCAGCATGAAAAGCTAGCGAGGAGCCCGCGAGAAGTCCTGGCGGGGGGTGGCATCAAATCTAGTCAGTGCAGTTTTTAGCTACGGGTAGAGGAAAAGCACTGTTTAACACTAGCTCATGGGCACTTCTTCACGGTGCCCTTTTGTTAGAGGTCAATACGTGAGAAGAGTGGGAAATTCAGCAATATTTGAATCAGCATTGATTCTCTTCAGTCTCTATAATTCCCAAACTGGACGTTTTGCTGTCGGCACAACACAAGGATTTCCTGCAGAAAATTATGGGAATGCTCTGTAATGGGATGAGCTTGCTCCTACAGAAGTATTACTTAAGGCACAATAAGTTCTAGGTAATGCTGCTAGAAGCTAAGTCTTTACGGCAGTGTAATGTGTTCCCCAATTGATCGCCCTGCCTACGCCATGATTTGTCGCGATGCCTGAAGAGAGTTCTAAGACCATGGTCCAGTCTGCTGCTACTAAGCCCGCTGTTTCTGTGGTTATTCCTGCTTATAACGCGATGGTCTACTTGCCTGAGACCTTGGAGTCTCTGTGGAAGCAGACATTCACAGATTTTGAAGTAGTCGTGGTTGATGATGGTAGTACGGACCATATTCGAGATTGGGCAGCGTCTCAAGATGATCCGCGTTTTCGACTAGTCTCCCAGGAAAATCGGGGGCTGGCGGGGGCCCGTAATACCGGAATCCGTGAGTCGCGGGCTGACTATGTTGCCTTTCTGGATGCGGATGATCTTTGGGATTCGACGAAGTTAGCGTTGCAAATGGCAGCGTTGCTGCGATCGCCAGATGCTGCTTTAGCCTATACCTGGTCTGCCCTGGTGGATGCAAATGGAGTCCCCACGGGACGGGTCTTCAAAAGCCATGCTGAAGGTGAAGTTTGGTCAGACCTAATTTTGGATAACTTTGTGGGGTGTGGCAGTACCCCAGTGGTCAAGCGCTGTTATTTCGACTCCCTCGGTCTGTTTGACCAAAATTTAGGGTCCTCGGTGGAGGATTGGGATATGTGGCTGCGCTTGGCGCTACATCATCCCTTTGTGGCTGTGCCGCAACCCTTGGTGGGCTATCGTCAGCATGAGAACAGTGCCTCCCGGAACTGGCGCAAGATGGAGCGCAGTTTCAATATTGTTTTGGATAAGGCTTTTGCTGCTGCTGAGGAAGCTAAAATTCCGAACTTAGAGGCATTGCGGAAGCGTGCCTATGGAAATGTGTATTTGGATCTAGCCTGGAAGCCATTGCAATGTGCAGATAAGGATGTGGCGGCAGCGCGGGAAATGCGGGCTCGGGCGGTGGAATATGATCCTGATATTTGGAAAACGAAGGAATATTGGCGGCTCAGTTTGGCAATTAGCTTGATGCAAACTTTTGGGGAGTCAGGTTATCGCCGCATCGTTAAAAAATTCTATGAGCTTCGGCGAACGGCTTCTTGAGGTTGCCGCCTCTGAACTTCCTGTAACCTCCTGTGGACCTTAGCTGCTGATTTGAGGGATTCTATTTGCTCTGCTTCTAGGCCTTGCAAGACTCAATGCGGTTGGAGCGGTTGTAGAAGAAGGCGACTAATCCCCATAGGCTTAGGGTTAGGAGTCCATCGGTCGCGAGGCTTGCCCAGGCTGCTCCTTTCCAGGAATAGAGCGGAATTAACCAGGCGTTGCCAAGGCCATTGAAAACGGCCATGACCACTTGCAGCAGGGTTCGATGGCCCTGGAGACCTGCACCCGTGAGGGTGTCGGCGGCGAAGTATTGAAGAGACTTGAAGAGCAAGATAGGGGAGAGCCAGCGGAGGGCTGCGATCGCCGGTTCATATTCTGGCCCCAGCACGTAAGGCACTAGTGGAGCGGTTAGCCAAAGACCCACACTCGCGATCGCGCCATAACTCCCGGCAAGGGGCACCAGGCGTTTTGCGAGCTTCAAGCTGCCTTGAATGCCATCTGCTCCTTGCTTAAAGAACTTGGCGTAGGACACTGCCATGAGGGAGAGCACAGGAGCCATGGCCACATCGATGATGCGATAGGCTGCGCCGTAAATACCGGTGGCCTGGAGGGTTGCCATGCGGGCCAGCATGGTTTTATCCAGGTCTGCGGAAAAGCTTTGGGCGGAGAGATCGACGGCGAAGTAGAAGCCCTGGGTGAGCTCAGGGTGGATTTGTTTAAGGGCCAGGCGTGGTGGGCCGATGTCGCGCCAGACTAGGAGGAGGGCAATGGCAGCAGTGACGACTCGGCTGACGAGGTAAAACTGTCCCCAGATCAGTGCAGTGGGTTCTGGGATGAAGAGGCTGAGGCTGAGCGCTGCCAGGACGCTGTTGATGCTGAGTAGGACGTGGAGCTGGGCGTTACGGTGGGCCAGATCTACAGCCAGGAATGCCTTAAGGGCGACGTCCAAGACTCGGGAAAAGAACAGTTCGGCAATGCCAATGCTGACCCAAAGGCCAAGGGCTGCCACGTTGGGCAAGATGATTTCACTGGTAGGGATCAGCAGGGCAAAGCTGAGCAGAGAAAAGGTGGTGACTAGGTAGAGGGCATTCCCCCAGGCCTGGGGAAAGCGGTTACGGTCCCGAGCAACTTGTTTGGTGAGGACTTGGGCGGCTCCCCAGGTGGCGAAGGGGAGGAGCACTTTCGTGAGCGCGGTGACGCCAATGAAGGTGCCATATTGCTGAGCTCCTAGGGCACGGGCTACGAGGAGGAAATAGGCCGACTGGAGGAAGGTGCGGAGCAGGCGGGCGCCTAAAACCCAAACGGTTCCTTGGGCTGTTCGGTTGTGTCGGAGACGTTGGAGGCGATTGAGAAGGGATTTCATGAGCCGTAGCCTTCCAATAGGTTCTGCGATGAAGTGGGCGCGATCGCAGCCGATGGCTGAGTCACGGCTTGGCAAAGTTCGTAAGGTTGGAGGCTCATGGTCACGTACAGCACCCAAAACAAGTCATTGGGGGTGAGCAGATTGCTCTCGGGCAGGTTGCCCAGAACCATGTAGGCCATGAAGGCCAAGGGCCAGATGTGGGCGGCGGACTTGCCTTGGCGCAGCTGCATGAGGCTGAGGGCTGCATGGTAGAAGAGGCTGACGAGAAAGAGAGCGAGGCCAATGAAGCCTAGCTGGATTGCAATATCTAAGAAGCCATTGTGGGCATTGGGGGTCTCCCAGCCGTAGATGCGCCAAATGTCACCGGCTTCACTGTCTAGGCCTTGCCAAAACCCGTAGTAGCCATAGCCGAACCAAGGGCGTTCACCGAACTTCTCGAAGGTGAGGGCCCAAATTTCAGTGCGGCCGGTGAGGGTGACATCTTTGTTGAGCAGCCCTGCAATGGCTGCTAAGTTCTGGAAAATCAGCAGGCCGCTGCCTATTAGGAAAGTCACTAGTCCGATGCAGAATGGGACTAAGAAGGAAATTCGCCAGCGACGTAGGGCAAGACAGCCGATGATTACGCCGATGACGGCGCTGGCATTAATCACTGCTCCCTTTGAAGTGGAGAGGCAGATGAGCAGGATGGAAGCCGTGAGGCCGAGTAGGGACCAGAAGCGAGAGCTATGGCGTTGCAGCGATCGCAGTAAGAACACACCAATGCTCAGGACCATTAGCTTACCCAAGGTATTTTTGTGGGTATAAATCCCACGCCAGTCTCCCGTATGGGTGCCGCCCATAATCCCGTACTTGGGCAGGAGGATGGCGTAGAGAAAGCTGAGGCAAATAATGCCACCGAATGCCCAGGCTAAAAGTTTGAGTTGTTCGTCTCGGGAGTAGCGCCCGGCCATGTAAATGCCAAACAGGGTGGTGCCAATGAAGGCAATGCTTTTGGCAAAGGTTTCATCGGGGGCAGCGGACCAGGCCAAGGATGCGGCAGCTAGACCGACGAAGATCAGCGTAAAGCGATCGCGCAGCAGGGTTTCCAGGGTCTGGCGCCAGCGGCTGGCCAAGAGCGCTGCAAAGATACAGTAGGTGCAAAGAAACACCAGCTTCATGAGCGGGTAATCCGTGGGAGCCTCACTGCCGTCTCCCTGGCTGTGACCGTTAGAGAGAATAACCGTGAAGGGACCGCCAGAATAGAGAATTAGGGCGGCGACGATGAAGGCTTTTTCGAGGCGAGCAAGCAGGGGGGGCAAGAGCATGGCAAACCCGAGGACTACCCGGAATGAGGGCAAGGCGGTTTCGGTGGCGGTACAACTCTCTGGGCCAAGCTAGCCCCAGAGAGTTGTTCTAATGGGGATAGGCTTGGCCTGATTCAGATCTATGTGATGTTGAGCAAGCCGCAACCGCTTTTCTTTAGGTTGCCCGTCTAGGTCTGAGACAGGGACAGCTGGGAGGATTGAGAGGGGTCAGGATCGAGCTGGATGAGGGGTTGGCCGTCAAAATGATCTGGGCAAGGCTCCCCTAGAAGGTGAAGTAAGGTGGCAGCCACGTCTACAGCTTGCCCCGTGGGTAAATGGCTACCGGGTTGGATGCCGGGTCCTTGAACCATGAAATGGCCCCTCGCTCGGTGGCCACCCGTGCGGTTATAGGTAACGGGGCCGCATCGTCCCAAGTCTGGGCTTTCGATCACGTCTGTAGCCCGTTCGTGCCACACAACCATGAGGTCTGCTTGGGGGAGACGCTGCTCTGAGTGGGGGAGTTGACCATCATCCTGGGCTAAGTGGCTGTAATGGTTGGGGGGGCGAGTTCGCTGAATTGCTTTGACCAGAGGAGCACCGCTACGTCGGTCTCGCCAGCGGTAGAGCTGGTTGATTAGCTCTGTGCAGGTGGCGTCGTAGTCTTCTGGTGCCACGATGCCCTGGGCTTCTCGGCCTTGGAGATTAATGCGAATTTGACCATCGGCAAACCCAGGAAGGGCAAAGGCTCGCATCTGGGGCCAGAGGTGTTGGTAGGCCAAGATCGGCATCCAATGTTGAGCTTCCCCTTGGCGCTGCAGCCCCATGGGTGAGGTGAGGTTGTTGTGTTTGCTGCTCCAGAACCGTCGGGGCGATCGCTGACGCCACCAGCGACGTAGGCCATGACTGTCAGTCACCTGGCACCAAATTTCGTCAGTCCATCCGCCGCGTCGGGGCTTGCGAATCAGGTCGCCGGGGGGCTGAGAGACATCGCCGCTGGTGAAGCCAATTTTGCTGGGGAAGTTCCAGCGATAGAGGATTTCACCGAGAAAGAACAGGCTGAGCAAATCCGTGTGGTTGGCTCCCATGCCATGGAGGGAGTAGCTAACGAAATAGCTATCCGTCGGTGCGGCAGAAAGAATATTCCCTACGGCTTTATCAACCGCTTGATAGGCCTTGAGCAACGGGTCTAGGTGGTTGTCTAGCTGGGGGGGCTGGTTGGCTTCCAGTGGCGGGATATGGTGCGACTTGGGTTGGTGTAAATGGTGCAGGGGATGGTCAAACTGACTGTGGTGATAGAGGTCATGGCCAGCGGTGTGGGTTTCACCAAATCCCATCATGCAGAGATCCCAGTTGGCTTGCTGGACGAGTTGCTTGCCGATAGTGGCTCGAGTTGAACAGCTTTCTGCTATGGCTTGTCGAACCCACTTGCCGTAGTTCCGGTTCCACCATTTGCCGTTGTCCTTGCGATAAATGGGATTGGGACCATGCTGCGCCAGGATGTTCGCTAGCGCTTCGCTGGGTTGGGATTCGCTGGGATAAAAGGGATGATGTCCGCCCCAGCCAGTGATTTGATTACCTGGGATGCCTGGGATGACTCGGGAGACCGGGACGTCGAAGGTATTGACATTGCAACGATTTCCCAAGGCGTAAAACGGCTTATATTCGCCGTAGTCGTAGCCGCCATAGACCGGATCTAGCTGGATGCTATAGCGATGAGGGTCGTATTCGATCGTGTCCCAAAAGCCAGTTTTGCTGGGCAGGCAGCCCGTTAAGGCCATGACCCACAGGGGCTCGGTGTTGGAGAAATTTTCAGTCCGGCCCTGGTGGTTGATCTGGGTTTGGAGGCGACCATAGGCACCGCGCTGGCGCAGATAGCGCAGGTTGGGCAAGAGGCCTTGGTCCATCCAAGGTTCCATCAGGGTGGGATCGGCTGCATCTAGGCCTAAGGCGAGAACGCGGCGTTTCATTGTGGCGAGCTCGGGTGAAGGGGATTGGTGATGCAGCCCCACCCTGGCTCCTCCTTGGAGGAGCTATTCGCAAGTAAATGTCGTTGTCTTTAGACTTTCGTTTGTTGTTTCTGCTAACCCTATTGGACAGATTCGAATAGGGCTTGGCGGAGGGGGCCCGCACTGGTGAGCCATTGGTTGGCGCGTTTAGCCTTGAGAGTTTGAACTTCGGCGGTAAGGCGATCGCTCTCTGCTTGGGCTTGGCGACACCCAGCCACCAAGTCTTGGGCATCCATCGGGTTCACATAAACCGCACCGCTGGGAAACAGCTGCTGGAGCAGGCTGGTATTGGCCAACACCATGGGGCGACCACAGCCCAAGGCTTCATTGGCCACGCTGAGTTGAATGCCATCGAGCTTGGTTAAGCCCACCACAGCTGTGGCGTTGTAAAGCAGTGCATTGAATTGCGCTTCGGGAAGAAAGCCGGGGAATTTGACATTGCTGGGGGCTTTGCTCAGGTCATGGCGACCTTTCGCCCGGGACGGATTGCCTGTGAGTACAAAGGTCAGATCTGGAGCTTGCTGAGCTGCTGTGAGGATTTCATCAATGGGCTCGTCAGCATTGAAGGAGCAGGGAATCAGAAACCAAGGAGCTTTGAGATCCAGACGTTTTGCTACTTCCGCGAAGTCACTGCCTTGGGCCAGGGGCTGGACGCGGTCTAGTAACACTTGGGTGCGATCGGGGCGAATCCCTAAGCCCTTGGCCTGTAGGGCGACTGCATCGTTGTGAACGATGACGACATCACAACGATTCAGCAGCGCAACAACGCCCGGGAATTTAATCCAGGGCGCTCGAAAAGTCGCATTGTGGCAATCGGCAACCAGCTTGACCCGTCGATTGAGTAGGGTTTTGTAAGCAAACACCAAATACAACAGCGGGGCCGGAGGCATTTGCACCCAGAGGATTTTCGGCTGCTGGCGTAACATTAGCCCTAGGCTTTGCCAGGCCTTGATGACATATTCCCAAGGGCGGAGCAATTTGTGCTTAAAGCTAAGGCTAATGTGGCGCAGGTCATAACCGAAGTAGGACTCCATCGTCACCGCCCGCCGTTGAAAAGGTACCCAGGCGAGGAAAAGCTGCTGGGGGGGATTCGCGGCATCCAGGGTTTGGACTGTAGGAAGTGCTTGCAGTTTGGGGATGGGTTGATCAGGCGGTGCGGAGAGTGGCATGAGTTGCTGCTGGGAACGTGAGAGGTGAGCAGGGCTATATGAGGAATGCTGGAGGGCTAGCTGCTGTGAATCGTTTTATATTCCTGGTAAGTCCAGTCCAGTTGACCGGCGATGCGGCCCAGACCTCGGGCAATGTCAATCAGAGCTTTGACTTGGTGTTGTTTGCCTCGGAAGAGTGCAGGTCCCAATCGCAGGAGTCCACGACCGATACTGGCGATCGCTTTAACCAATGACACCAATCGTGATTTCAGCGCGGGGTGACATTCCTTTTCCCAGAGACAGTAGGTGAGGCAACTGCGGTAGTTGCGTTGCAGAAGCCAGCGGGTATTCGTACGGCTGAGCGGGACCCATTCTTCTACCCCAGCCTCTGCCGCCCAGACCAGTTCATTGCCTGTGTGGTGGAGGTTGCGGAAAAAGTAGGAGTCTTCCCCCCCGGTTAGGGCAAAGCGGGGTTCGAAGGGCTCAGGGGTCTGGGTCATCAATGCGGCTTTGACCAAGACGTTGTGGGTGTAGGCGGCTTCTAGGCGATCGCCATTGCAGCGTCTGGGGGGCGCAAAAAATTTTCCTTGTCTTATCCAATCGGGGGTCCCATCGTTGAACCGGGGCCATACGGGACCCAATACCACTTCTGCCTGGCTGCGTTGCTGAACCAGCAGCAGTTGTTCCAACCACTGGGGAGACGGAATTTCGTCGTCGTCGATAAAGGCGATGAAATCTACATCGCTGGAGATTCGGTTGACGGCACTATTGCGGGCGAAGGAAATGCCACGCTGGGGCTCAATGCCGCAAATCAAAGGCCATCGATAGTTCGCTTGGCGCTGGAGGCAAGTGCGGTAGGCGCTGCCTTCAGCATCATTGTCGATGACGATGACCTGAAGGTTCGGTGGGGCGATGGTTTCAAAACTAAGAGCTGCGATGCCATCCAGCAGGCGAACTAGGCCTGCTGGGCGGTGGCAAGTAATCACGCAGATGGCCACTGAAGTTGTGGAACTCCGTGGCTTTGGGGTAGATGCAGTCGCTAGATGAGCTTGAATAACCATGACGGAAGTGCGAGGTGAGTTGGAGCGAGGTAACAGCTCGATCTGGAAGGAAAGGTCGTCGCTGAGGAGCGCTATTGGGTCCAACGGCGAAGAAGCTTGATGAAGCGGTCAATGGGTTTGGGGCGAGATCCACTGACGAGGTACCAATCCACTGCAGGCCGAACCCAGGACTGGGGGGCGAAGCCAACCCAGAGGAACCAGCTACTGATGAGCAGCTTGCGGCGGTTGCGATAGGACGGCAGTTTCCAAAGGGCTCGTAATCCTGACAGTGCTAGCTTGGCTGGTTGATCCTTGGGGCAGGGATGTTGCCCGGGAGCGAGGCGACAAGAGGGGAGGCGGGCCATGAGGTGAAGATGATCATGGAGGCCCAATTGATCGATGGCGATCCGCTCGCCGGAGGCCTGACTCAAATACTGGTAGCGGAGAAAATCGTGCCGAATCGAATCATGTAGATGGGATACACACACTGTTGTACCTAAGGGTGCCCAAAAATTGTTTTGGTGCTTGCGGCGGGCTCCAATGGCGATTTCCACTGCACTGATGGGTCCGTAAAACGGAGCAACGCTGACGAGGTAGCCATCAGCGGAAATGCGAAAGTCTGCCTCGGGGATGGGCAAGATTTGGCTCAGGACGCGGCGGTGAAAGCTAATGCCACTGGTGACGGTGGTGCTGTAGCGACCCCGTTGGCGGAGGAGCGATCGCACATCTCCCTGGTCAAAGGCGATTTCGGGGGCAGGATAAAGGTCAATGGCTTCTCCCTGGGGACCCACGAGGTTGAGGCGGCACTGAACCTGGGCTGTTTTATCGCTTTGCCCCCAGGCGTTGGCGAGGGTGTTTAGGGCATGGGGGAAAAGATAGTCATCGGCATCGAGCAAGACAATCACATCACCCTGGCTGGCGTTGAAGCCGGCATTGATGGCAGAGGCCTGGCCACCATTGGCCTTGAGCACTGGAATAATGCGATCGCCATAGCTCTCAATAATGGCTCTAGAACGATCCTGGGAGCCGTCATCCACCACGATTACTTCATAGCGGTCATAGGCTTGGTTGAGACAGCTCTCAACGGCTTGGGGCAGGAAGGCAGCGTAGTTGTAGTTATTGATGATGATGCTGAAGAACGGGCCCGCTAAGGACGGGGAAAGGGAGTCCGTTTTCAGGTACGACTGCCCCTGCCGTTGTGTGACGGCAAGGCTGTTGTTACCCGGGACCCTATGGGTGGTGCGGATAGATAAAGTAGCCAAAACCTCGTTTCCTGATACCAGAGTGGAATGCTGGTAGACACCCAAAATGCGCAGCAGAGTTCTCGGGGTTGACGGTCACTAAGGCCAGAACAATGGATGTTGTGGAGATGGCATTGGCCAGGCCCAGCGTTGAATCACTTCGTTCAGGTCACCGCAGGTCGGAGAGGAGGTTGCAAGGTCGGTTGACGCCTTGGGGTCACAGGGTAACGCTGGAGGAGATGGGCCGATAGTTTAGGCCCCTCAAATAAGTTCTTTGGGCAAAGTGGGGGGGGAGTGAGTACAGCTTGTTCTAGCCCTGCCAGGGTGAGGCAGTTGTGTACGCCTTTGTTCTGGACGCTGCGAGCAAACATTAACTGGTGGTCATCCACATGCTCGTCGTGTTGAGCAAGCCTGGGAAGTAGTACAAAACGGGCTTGGGCTGCTGCGAGAAGCCTGGTAGACCCTTGGCCAGCATGGGAAATTACAAGTCTGGAACGATTCACCATCTCTTTTAGCTTGCCCTGGGGGACCACGGCCTCTGCGGTGACGAGGGGGTGGTTGATGAGTGAACCAATATTGCTGGTGCCGTACTGCAGGAAGACGGGTTCATCAATAATTCCTCTATCCAGGAGATCTTTGAGCCAGCTGATTGCACGCTCAAAGGGGTAGGGAATTGTTCCTAGGGTGACTGTAATCATGCCTTGATTCGAACCTGTCTAATGGATGATGCCGTGGTGCAAAGTTGCCCGATGAAAACTGTTTGAGGTCAACGGGGATAGTTCACGGAGTTATGTCGCAGTGCCTTGGAAAATGGCTTTTGGGTAGCGACGACACAGCTGTGGCCATTGGACATAGAACTCATTGGCTAGGGGATAAACCAATTTTCCAGAGATACTTAATTCCTCGGAGCGAGAAATGCTTTCAATGAAAAGAAAACGAATCCCTAAGAGTCGAGCTGCGATCGCAAAATTGATTGCCATGCTGGCCCCAGTTGAGATCACTACATCAGGTCGATGCTTACGCAGCAACATGAATGTTCTCGGTAAGTTGAGGAGCAATCTCAATACGTCCCTAGGAGCTTGGTAAGGCATCCAGTCCACCACTTCTCCCCGGTCTTTCAAGGCTTGGGTGTCTTGTTTATAGTCAGTTACCCAAACCCGGTCATGGCAGGACCAGAAACCTTCTAAAGATTTCATGGTTGCGAAGTGACCACCGGAGGTACAGGCCAGTAAAAATTTCATGGCTTGAGGCTGAAGAGAAGTTGCATGGGTAGATGAGCTCCTTTTTCATCACTTAATAGATCGCTGGGACGATCGCTTAAGAATGCAACGGAAGTCGCTTGGCATAATTGCTTTCTGCTCGTATCTATGCGCTGTGCTGTGTCCGTGTTATTGCTACTGGACTCTGTGCCTAAACTACTCGTTTACGTAATTTTGAGGACAGTGAATTGCGTATACTTCACTTCAGATTTATGGAAATACCTGGATTTGAATTAGTTTCTTATATAGGAATTTCGAATATATTTGAAAGTGCGTGAAAGTAACATTTGTGGGTCTAATTTGATTCTGAAAAAAGTCTTTTTTGCTTGGATAAATTTATTGCTTTACTCTGCTTAAGCTCTTAGAACATCTACTTAAAAGATTCGGAAAAAGAGATTTTTATTGGTTGTGATGATGGCAGTACTGGAGCTTTGGTGTCTTGAAGTTGGGACAAACCGTGCCTTGTCGAGGAGGCTATTGTTGCTCCGCAAGTAGGCTTGTTTACCTTCATAAAAGAAGGACGACTTCGCTATCAGTAGCGAAGTCGTCCTAGGGAGTTCTGACACGATGACTCCTGCTTGACTGACGATTTCTATGAGTCGACAGAATTTACAGAGGAGCAGGCCCAGTTCTAAGCGCTTTCTGGCTGTTGTTGACCTGTTTCTGCGCTTGGTAAGGGCTGGGTCTTTGGCTCTGTACTGGTGGGAGCTGCAGGGGGGACATAAATGCCACCCCT
>CALLPZ010000262.1 GCA_938015405.1 uncultured Pseudanabaenaceae cyanobacterium | reverse complement strand
GGTGAATGCTTCTTTGGAGGCGGGTTTCTTTGCAGATTTTGTCTTTGAAGCTTTCGCTTTTGAGGCTTTGGCTTTGGACGCTTTATCTTTGGAAGCTGCTTTCTTGGAACGGGCCATACTACTCTGATGCTCCTGATGGGGGACTCGGGGAAATGAATCGTTGGGCTTGTCTGATCTAAGGTTGCTTAGCGAACTGGAAATAATCTTGAGCTGCTGCCACGAGGTCTAGCAGTACCACTTGTTCCAGCTCTGCTCGCCTGGATTGATTGAGGCTGGAGTAACAGCGTGTTCTCTGACAAAGGAGCGGTTGAGAGTGCTTCTAGGCCAATGCTGTCCAGTAATGCGGTCCAATCTGCAATATGTTGCTCGTCGCTCCGGTCCTGACGATGCAGGTCGGCCACGGTTGCCATGGCATCTGGCCAAAATCCCTTCTCAGCTGCAGCTATGGCATACCCTTCGTGACTCATCAGGGTATTTTCTTGGAACAAGGCTTGACGCTCGATCTGTCCTTGGAGGGTGCCATATTTGGGCATGGCCAGGTCATTGTCTGTACAGGCAAACTCGATTTCGATCGCCCAGTTATAGCGTTGTCCTTCTTCGAGGGCAGCCTGATTTCTGTCGGGCTTGAAGGTGATAATGCCAGCTTGGCTAGGCACGGGGATGGGTAAGTCATAGACCTCATTCCCGGCCTGATCCACGACAAAGAGATTCAGTTTTAGATCAGCCACATCTTGCTTTGCAAGGGGCATATGGAGCGCAAAAGTGGGTTGAGGCTCGCTGGTTTGAGTCAGCACAAAATGTTGTTGCCGAGGGTTACCCGCCATGTCGAAAAGGGGAGTCCCATCGCTGCTTCGCCGGGTTTCACTGTATTGGGGCGTGAGGGCGGTGGGCCCTACGGGGGAGTCGCAGAAGTTATTGCGGCTGCCGCCTTCGCTGCGTTTGCTGGGTGCCCCTCGGTCATAGGTGAGGCGAGGCATGACAAATTTGACCCGCGATCGCCGGGGGCGAGACTGGGCCGAGCTTGGGGTCGCAATGGTGCTGAGGCTTCCCAAAGCTAGTAAACCCAGGGCAACAATGGGGGAGAGGCGTGAAGGGGTCATGGCTGTGATATTCCGGTCTCTAGCGATCTGTACGATGAACGGTGGGCCATTATGCAGGCCCAGCGGCTGGGAACAGGCTGAGGGGATGCGACTCCATCTCTTCCAGGTTAAGGAAGGTTGATAGGGATGATTCAAAGGAGCTGCGAAAGTTTACGCAAGATTGCTGCGATTTACGGCTTCTGTTGGGCTCCAGAGGCTTGAACTGCAAAGGCGCTGAGTCCCAGGGTCATTAAGGGAGGGACTAGGGTGAGCCAGAGGCTGGCCTGGGCTAGGAGGACGAAGGCTAGGGCGATCGCGCTTCCGCCGATTAGGCCCAGTGCAAGTCCTAGGGGCAGTTTCCGTCTGAACCCCAAGCCCAGTAGGCTACCGGCCCAGGAGAGCAAGGCAATCCAGGTGGTTTCTAGGAGCCGTGAAACGGGGCGAATGGGCGATCGCCCATCCAATGCCGCACTGACGAGCTGGCTGGTCATTTGTGCCTGGAGTAGTACCCCTGCGATGTCTTCTTGCCCACTGCTGTAGGGGCTCTTTGAATAGTCCTTGAAGCTTTCGGCGGTCGTACCAATGAGGATGATGCGGCCTTGAATTTGTTCGGGGTCGAAGTCTCCTTCAAAGACCTGGGCCAAGGTTCGGGTTTCTGCAACTGTGCTGGGGGAGTCAGGATTGCGGTAGTTGAGCAGGGTTTGATAACCCCAGGTGTCGGTTTGTTGGTAGCCCCCTTGGGGAGCTGAGAGGGGAGCAATATTGGCTTGGCCGAGCTGCCAGTTCCCGTTTTCCTGGACTTCTAGGGCAATGCTGTGGAACATGCCCAGGTAGCGAATGGCTAGGGCGCTGGCCAGGGAGAATTGAGTGGTGCAGCTGGAGTCTGGGGCGGTGCTCATGGCGAGAAGCTGGCGACGGTGGATGCCATCGCTATCGGCGATGAGGTCGCTGAAGCCGAGGCGATCTGGGCTGACTTCGGGGGGAGGGGCAATGTCCGAGCGCTCGCTATCTCCTACGCGGCAAATGGAGACGAAGGTTTCGTCTTGGGCGAGCCATGCTGCGAGGTCTGATTGGTCTGCTGCTACTGGGCGATCGCGGTAAATGTCTAAACCAATGACTGCAGGTTCATGGGGGGCCAGGGTTTCTAGGAGTTTTAAGAGCGAGCCATCGGAGAGGGAGCCGCCACTGCGATCTGCTTGAATTGCCAGGTCCGCTTCGGTGACAGTGATGATGAGAAGGCGATCGTCTGGCGGCTCGCTGGGGCGAAGAGTGAGGAGGCGATCGTAGGCTTTGAGTTCGAGGGGCTGGAGCAGGCCGATAGCGCGGACACCGATGGTGGCGGCGGCAATTGCGGTGCCTATCCCTAAGGCTGTCGCTACGGCTCGCTTGGTCCAGCGTGGCTTTGCTGGGGGGATGGGAATAGGTGCCGGTGCATTTGGCGCTGAATCTGTCGCTGAGGCCGTTTTCCCTGCCAGCTGATTCCAGGTGGGTGGCGTTTCTGCCAGGCTCTGGAACGCCACAGGCAGCCAGCTGGCATTGGGGAACTCTGCTTCAAGCACTTTTAGCTGAGAACGAGCGGCCCGCAATGCTAGATGTAAAGGCAACCCCCCGATGTAGGCCGTGAGGAAATGCTTGAGGAATTCCTGGGCCACGCAGTCTGGCACGGGCTCACCCATGACGATGAGCTGGGGAATCTGCAAGTCTGCTAGCTCTCGCGCCAGCCCCAGCCCATCGCAGGAGTTGAAGATGGCAAGCTGTAGTCCTTGCTGGACTGCATTGCGCAAGGCATATTTCAATTCGCTGATGGTGATGCTGTCGTTGGGATTAATGCCCATGCGGCCAATGGCATTGGCGCCTAGGCTGGCGCTGTGCCCTGCAAAGAATAGGACTTGCCAAGGCTCCTGCCAGAGTTGGTCATTCAACTGGGTGCGATTGGGCTCAATCAGAAAGGTGGTTGTGGCATCGGGGAGGGATTCTAAGAGGGCGCGATCGCGGTCCACATCAATGCCATCACTATCTCCCAACAGGGCCAACAGCTTGACCCCTGGCTCAATGGCGCGGGTCGGCTGACGCTCATAATTGGGCGTGCTGAAAGTAACCGCTGCTTGGGGATTGCGCTGGAGTAGGTCCCACTGGGGCCAAGGCAGGCGCTGCAATTCTAGGGACTGAGTTTGGACTACCAGTCGCAGACTTTCCCT
>CALLPZ010000261.1 GCA_938015405.1 uncultured Pseudanabaenaceae cyanobacterium | reverse complement strand
TCCAAAAGTTAACTGACTATACTCATAGCCCTGGCCAACAATAAAAATGGCACCCAGCACAGCCGCCAGGCCAAACCACTTCTGCACAGCCTTAACATCGTTTTCCTTAATCGCATCCTCAGCAGGATGAATCAAGAAACTACTCGCCACCAGCAACACCGTGTTGATCCCCGGCAGCAACAGCTCCCGCTCTGGAATCTGCTCAGCAGGAATCGCATTCACTGAGCGGAACGTCAGGTAAGCCGCAAACAGCCCCAAGAAAATCATCGCCTCAGCAATCAGAAACAAGATCATGCCGAAGATGCGATGGTCCGGGTGATCTTCATGGCCATGGCCATGGCTGTGAGACTCAGCCGTCACCATCACCTGGGATTCAGAGGTATCAACCGTGGAGCCTTGCATAGGTCAAAATTCAAGAAACAGAGCACAAACCAATCAAAACACCAAACCCTCGTGGGGATATGGCATGACATATCCCACGACCTATTATCAATCGCTAAACAGGGGTTTTCCAGAGATCCGATCCCTTCAAAGAAGTCACTGACTTCTTACCTGGCTTTGAACCATAGGCATAGGAATCTTCGATCAAAGGCGGATCGCCATCCCAATTCTCAATCGGCGGTGGAGAAGTCGTCTGCCACTCCAAACCCAATGCATTCCAGGGGTTACCGCTCGCCTTGGGACCAGCAATCCAAGCCTGAATAGCGTTATAGAGGAACGGCAATGTCGAAATCGCCAACAGGAACGACCCGATAGAACAGATCAAATTCACGCTTGCAAACTGGGGATCATACTCTGCCACACGGCGAGGCATACCCTGCAAACCCAGCCAGTGCATGGGCATAAAGCAGAGATTAAAGCCCACTAGGGTCAGCACAAAGTGAATCCGCCCCAGAGTCTCGTTCATCATCCGCCCCGTCATCTTGGGGAACCAGTGATAAATGCCAGCGTAGAGGCCAAACACCGAACCACCAAAGAGGACATAGTGAAGGTGGGCCACGATGAAGTAAGTGTCGTGGACATGGATGTCAAAGGGCACCGAAGCCACCATGACCCCGCTCAGTCCGCCAATCACAAACATGGAGAGGAAGCCCATGGCAAACAGCATGGCGCTATTAAGGCTAATCTTGCCCCCCCATAGCGTCGCGACCCAACTGAAGACTTTAATGCCGGTGGGCACCGCAATAATCATCGTCGCCACCATAAAGAACATGCGCAGCCAGGAGGGGGTGCCACTGGTGAACATGTGGTGAGCCCAAACAATCAGGCCCAAAAAGCTAATGGTGAGAGAGGAATAGGCGATCGCCAAGTAACCAAAGATCGGCTTGCGCGCATGAACCGGCAGAATCTCTGAAATCATGCCGAACACCGGCAGAATCATGATGTAAACCGCCGGGTGGGAGTAGAACCAAAACATATGCTGGTAAACCACCGGCTCACCACCACCGGCAGGGTTGAAGAAGTTTGTCCCCACCATCAAGTCAAAGCTGAGCAGAATCAGCGCCCCAGCCAAAACCGGCGTGGAGATCAACACCAGGGCCGATGCTGCCAACATGGACCAGCAAAACAACGGCATTTGGTTAAACTTCAACCCCGGCATGCGCATCTTAATGATGGTTGTTCCAAAGTTCACCGCACCCAGGATCGATGACGTTCCCAGTAGCAGTACGCTCAGAATCCAAATCAGCTCACCCGTTTGGCCATTAACCAAGCTCAAAGGCGGATAAGAGGTCCAGCCTGATCCCGGAGCCTCTAGCAAGAAGCTGCTAATCAGCAAAATCCCCGCAGGCGGAACCATCCAAAAGGCCACCGCATTCAGCTTCGGGAAAGCCATATCCCGCGCCCCGAGCTGTAGCGGCAACAGGTAGTTCGCAAAAGCGCCGGTGCCTGCCGGAACGATCCACAGGAAGATCATTACCGTGGCATGGACGGTAAACAGTTGGTTATACAGCTCACGGCTGACTAAGTTCACCTCAGGTGTTGCAAGCTCAGCCCGCACCAAGGTCGCTAACGCACCGCCAATCAAGTAGAAGATGAACGTCGTCACCATGTACTGAATGCCGATGACCTTATGGTCCGTGCAGAAGGTGAAGTAAACCCACCAGGGATGCTGATCCTCATGCTGGGGGGGCGGCGTTGCAGCCCCTGGATTTTCCGTGATGGCTTGGGTCATGGGGATTTTGAAAAGCGAGATAGCAACGGGAAAACGGTAGTCGAAAGGACTGGACAGCGACAGCAAGGTGAACTTGCCAAAGCGCTAGTTCATCACCATGGCGAGATGATCCTGGCCCATTGAGCCGTGGTCCATGGAACCGTGGTCCATAGACTCAGGGCTCATAGAAGCGTGATCATGACCAGCAGGCATTTGCGCTTGGGGAGTATGGCCTTGATGAAGCTGGGCCAACTCCTCAGCGCGGATATCCATATCCATTGCTTGGACAATGGGGTCGAGGGCATTGCCTTTAGCTGATGCATCGGGAAGCGCCATTGCGATCGCCTCACCCTCAACATTGGCCGCTGCAATCTGGGTCTGAAGCCAGGCATCGTAATCCTCTGGCTCATGAACAACCACTGTGGATCGCATGGCACCGTGGTAGGCCCCACAAAGCTCGGCACAAACGATGGGATAGGTGCCCGCCTCTGTGGGAGTGAATCGCAATTGGGTGTTCTTGCCCGGGATTGCATCCTGCTTCAGACGAAATTCAGGCACCCAAAAAGCATGGAGAACATCTTGAGCCACGATATCGAGCTGCACATCCTGATCAACGGGAATATGCAGCTCACCGCTGACGAAGCCTTCGGGATAGTTAAAAATCCAAGCGTACTGGAGGCCCATGACATTGACCGTCACATCGGGCAAATCAGCACCAGGTCCAGCTCCCACACCCGCCGCATACTTCTTGTATTCAGGATTGGGTGTTCCATCAGCTAAGAGCATCGGTCCATCGAAGGACTCGCTAGCCATAGCAAGCTGGGCCTTAGGCTCCATGCTATGACCCCCATGGTTCATCGGATCTAGCCCCCCCATTTGGTTATAAATCTGGAAGCTATAGACCGAAATCCCCATCACCAGGACAGCCGGAATAGCAGTCCAAAGAATTTCGAGGGGAATGTTGCCATGGATAGGAGGGCCATCCGACTCGTCACCTGGCTGGCGGCGAAACTTGATAGCAGAGATGACAATCAGTCCTTGCACCAATAGAAACAGGGCAATAGATATCGTCAACATCACGTTGAAGAGACTATCAACACCTGCCGCATTATCAGCAGCAGCTAAGGGAAGCAAATTGTTGTTAAAGCCAAACCACAAGCTGAGCAGCGTAATTGCGATGCCAGCGAGCAGTGTGAGAATAGTAACTGGGATATCCACAGAATCGACCGAGAGAGAGCTTTCGTTTAGTACAGTCTGGGCTTCAGGCCCAATAGACATTTAATGGTGATGAGTCGTCGAACCAATGCCATAGAGGCAACCCGGTACTTGCGGACTTTGTTTACAGCGTAAATCGAGTTTTCAGTGGCGGGTAGGTCTCGACAAAAGGCTTAAGTATTTGTTTGGGATTGTTCAGGAGACAACTAACTCAAGCACATCAGGGATGTAACGAACAACCGGGAGCATCACAGCCCAGACGGGGCAGAGCCTTGACTTTGCGGTGGGCAAATAAAATCGGCCCTCTACATTTAAGTCTTAATCCTCAAAGAAACCGAGATTTTTTCGCTTTCTTGTAAACAAGATCACGGAAATATTACAGTTTCTAACGGATTTACTGGGACGAATCGAAAGAAATTCTGAAACTCGAGTTACGTTCAAGGTCTGGGATCACTTGCAGAACCTTTAGAGAATCCTAAAAAGTCCTCAATGTCCCAAATGTTTGAGATCGAATCGTTACAGTTAGAAGGAGTCGTTACTCTGAGTTTGAGTAACGTTAGCTGCGATTGAACTGGCTCAAGCTATTCGTGACTTAACTCGCCCATTCAAACAGGTTTGCGAGACGCGTTCTCCATGACAGATTCTTCACTTCCCCTTGCCCCCAGCCAGTCTAGCTCTGCCTCAAAACCCCAGGCCGTTGGCCAGGTTCAGTGGCTCGCTGGCCGACTGGCCGGAGCCACGCTGATTCTGATGGCGATTGGTAGTGCAACCCGTGTGATGAACGCAGGTTTGGCCTGCCCGGACTGGCCACTTTGCTACGGCCAATTGGTACCTAGTCAGCAGATGAATCTTCAGGTTTTCCTGGAATGGTTCCATCGGTTGGATGCCTCCATCGTGGGTTTTGGCACCATTGCCCTGGCTGGTTTGTCCCTCTGGAAGCGTCGTCAGCTGCCCCATTGGTTACCTTGGGCCGCGATCGCAGCTCTCAGCCTTGTGATCTTCCAGGGTGTCCTGGGCGCCTTCACGGTGACGGAGCTTCTGCGGTTTGACATTGTCACCGCTCACCTGGGAACAGCACTCCTGTTTTTTAGCCTGCTCCTCACCATCGCAGTCACCCTCAAGCCCTATCAAGCCATGGGCTCTGCGGGCTCATTGCGTTGGATTGGTCTGGGGGCAGCAATTCTGGTCTATGGCCAGAGCATTTTGGGAGGCTTAGTTGCCACTCAATGGGCATTACACCAATGTCTCGCTGGCTCTCAGCTTTGCCAAGTTATGAATCGCCATTTCTGGGGTGTGCTTCCCGCAACGTTGGCGATCCTGGCCCTAGTCACCCTCACCCTTCGCAAGCCAGCGGTTTCTCCGCTGCTACGCCGCTTAGCGATTGGCTCAGGCTTAGCCCTCTTAGCCCAGGCAAGCCTGGGAGTTGCAGCACTACGGCTACGCCTCCAAGTAGAAACCCTGACCGTCAGCCATCAACTGGTGGGTGCAACCTTATTAGGTCTTTTGATCAGCTTTACCATCATTGCCTGGCGAGATCAGTCAGAAGCCAAAGCCGTGACTCGCCCCGAATCTGCGAAGGTAGTCAAGCCCAAAGCGATGGCTTCTCAAACCATGACCTAATTCGCTTTGTTTAGGGCTAGCGTGCCAGCAAACTTTGCCTACAAAGGTCCAATCGATCATCACCCTGCTCTGCATCTACTGGGTTGAAGATTACTTCGCCAGCTAACTCTAGGCATCGTCCCCAAAGTTTTCCAACCCCAACTTTCCAATCCCGTTTTTAGGTGTGACCCCGGTATGCAAGAAACCTTCAACAGCTCGGCCCCACGCCTCCATGCCAACGGCCTTGAGGTCATCCAGAGCTATTACCAACTCACCAAGCCCCGTATTATCCTGCTGCTGCTGATTACCACCGCAGCAGGCTCTCTCGTGGCATCCCGGGGCCAAGTTGATGGAATTTTACTGCTGGCCACCCTAGTGGGCGGAGCCTTGGCTTCCGGCGCAGCGAACACCATCAACTGTCTCTACGATCGCGACATTGACTACATCATGGAACGCACCCGCTGGCGCCCACTGCCTTCCGGCCGGGTTCAGCCTCGAGATGCGCTGCTCTTTGCGATCGCCCTCACTGCAATTTCCTTCACCCTCTTAGCCACCGTTGCGAACCTCTTGGCCGCAGGGTTGGCCATGTCAGGCATCGTCTTCTACGTCCTGATCTACACCCACTGGCTGAAACGCCACACCACCCAAAACATCGTTATCGGTGGTGCAGCGGGTGCCATTCCTCCACTAGTGGGCTGGGCTGCTGTAACGGGTGATTTAAGCCTGGCGCCTTGGCTGATGTTCTTGATCATTTGCCTCTGGACACCGCCTCATTTCTGGGCGCTTGCCCTGATGATTCGTGATGACTACAAGAACGTAGGCGTCCCCATGCTGCCTGTCATTGAAGGCAGCGGTGAAACCACTCGCCAAATTCTGCTCTATTCCTTTCTGCTAGTACCAGTGACCCTGGTCCTCAGCTTTCCAGGACAGAGCAACGGCTTGCTTTATGGCCTGATGGCACTGGTGCTAGGGATTGAGCTGTTGCGGCGGGCGATTGCCCTCTGGCTCCAGCCTGAAGAACGAGCAGTTGCAAAATCCTTGTTTACCTATTCCATCTTCTATCTGATGCTGCTGAGCGCAGCCATGGTTGTCGATGTTCTACCGGTCCTGCAAGGCATTAACAATGGCTTGATGTGCCAGGCCCAAGCCATCATCCAAGCGATTCCCATGCTCCAAGCCATCGGCTAATCCCAGTCATCGAGCATTGCTAAAGCTCACATCATAAAAAAGCAGGCCCTCAAGATTGAGGACCTGCTTTTTCGTTAAGTGCCCCAATTAGAGCTGGCTCAAGTCACGACTCTAATCGCGCACCCAAGTAAAGGTCACGCGGCGCCCCCCCAACTTCTCCAGCGTGTCCTCGGTCAAAGGCATTTCATACATTGCCCGGCGTACACCAAACATGCGCCCCTTCACAAATACCAGCTTGGCCCCTTCCAAATCACTCGTATTAAGAGTCGTCCGACGCAGACGGGTGTCCTTATCCTCCGCCTCCATCACAACAATCTGCTTGCCACTGGAGTGAATCACGCGAACTTCCTTGGCCCAATCCAAAATGGAACGGAACCCCAGTTCAATTTCATCATCAGCCAAGTCAGAGTTGTTGCTGACCTGATACTGAATTTCATCATAGAGACCTAGCCCTTTGCTGTCGCGATCAATATAGTGGCGATTGCAATCCACCGATTGACCCACGCAAATGCTCAGATTGGTGAGGCTTTCGAAACTAATGGGCTGCAACGCAAAGGCGGACATGCTAGCCATGCTGAGAGCGGCAACCGCCCCACCCAGAGCCGTACCCAAGCGAGAAATAGAAAAGCGCTGACGCATAACGGTTAATTTGTGTGGACTTTTATGTTCTCGAAGCCGATGGCATTCCGCTGGGGACGAGGGAAAGAGGAAGGACGCGATCGCTAGGACGGTTCAGCCTACCGTTTAGAAAAAGTAGATGAACAACGCGCTGCGCCTAGGCCATCCAAGTTGCCATAGCCCGTAATAAACGACTCGATTTTAGACGTTTTGTTCTGATCTTGACCGAGTTTCTACAAACTCATGCAGGCTAAGAGGATGATTTGAGAAGTCGGCATAGGCATAGATCCTGATACCGCAAGTAACAAATTAACGCTTGATTCGCGTGATGTCTGGCTCAACTAGCTCAAATCAGCTCCTCTGCGATAACCCAGGTATTTCCCAAACATTCCATCGAAGACAAGTCGTTAGACTCGTTCGATCTCCAGATTGGCCTTTGGTTTCCATAATTCCCATGCCTCTCTCCAGATGATCTGACTGAGGTTTGCCTTTTACTTCAGCACAATCCTTCCGTAGCGATGGCCATTCAGCATCGCTGCCAGGCACCTAGCTCAATACATCCCGCAGCCATCCATCCCACAGCCATCCATCCCGCAGCCATTTCATTTTTCTATGCAGGTTAAAGCAGCCGTCGCCCACGCTCCAGGGCAGCCTCTCTCCATTGAAACCGTAGACCTCGAAGGGCCCAAAGCCGGAGAAGTTCTGGTCGAGCTCAAGGCCACTGGCATTTGCCACACCGATGCCTACACCTTGTCTGGCAAGGATCCTGAAGGCCTGTTCCCCGCAATCCTCGGCCATGAAGGGGCAGGCATCGTTGCAGAAGTGGGGCCTGACGTAAAAAGCCTCAAGCCCGGCGACCATGTGATCCCGCTCTATGTGCCGGAATGTCGGGCCTGCAAGTTCTGCCTGAGCGGCAAAACCAACCTCTGCCAGGCAATCCGCCTGACCCAAGGCAAAGGCCTGATGCCCGATGGCTCCAGCCGCTTCAGCCTGGATGGCAAGCCCCTATTTCATTACATGGGCACGTCTACCTTTGCCAACTACACCGTTGTCCCCGAAATCTCCCTGGCCAAAATTCGCGAAGACGCTCCATTCGACAAAGTCTGCTACATCGGCTGCGGCGTGACCACGGGCATCGGCGCTGTGATCAATACTGCCAAAGTTGAGCCAGGTGCCAATGTGGTGGTCTTTGGCTTGGGAGGCATTGGCCTGAATGTCATCCAAGGGGCTCGCCTGGTAGGCGCCAACAAAATCATTGGCGTGGATCTCAATCCAGGGAAAAAGGAGCTGGCGGAAAAGTTTGGCATGACCCATTTCGTCAATCCCAAAGAGCTCGATGGTGACCTAGTGGCTCACTTAGTCGAACTAACCGATGGTGGTGCGGATTACAGTTTTGAGTGCATCGGCAATGTCAACGTCATGCGTCAGGCCTTGGAATGCTGCCATAAAGGTTGGGGCGTCAGCGTCATCATTGGCGTAGCTCCCGCCGGAGCTGAAATTAGTACCCGCCCCTTTCAACTCGTCACCGGTCGCTCCTGGAAGGGAACAGCCTTTGGCGGTGCCAAGGGACGGACAGATGTCCCCAAGATTGTGGATTGGTACATGGATGGCAAGATCAATATCGATGACCTGATCACCCACACAATGCCCCTAGAAAAGATCAATGAGGGCTTTGACCTCATGCATGAAGGAAAGTCCATTCGCAGCGTTGTGCTTTTCTAAGGCAGACTCTCCATGGAGTGGCTCAAGAGTCTCGTCTCTCTACAACATCACCCCGTCAAAATAAGCTTGACGTTGCGGCGTATCAGCTCATTCTTCAACTTGGGCATTAATGCCAAGCGAATCAGCTTGGACTGCACCAGGGTCACCAACGAAGCGCAGCCAAAGGCCACAACGTACTTCACCCCGATATTGCTGTAGTCCAACGCCCGGAAGGCTTCCACAAAGGGGATATGCCAGAGGTAGAGCCACATACTGTTGCGAGAGCTAAACAGTATGAAGTTCTCCAGCGGCTTCAATCGCTTGAGCCCCGCCATGATGAAATCTATGGACAGCCACAGGGCTGCACCTACCGCCACGGCATAGGAGAGGTAATAGGCCGTGGGCGGATATTTGAATGCTTGTAAGTCAGGCAGCACCTGGGACTGGTGGCTCACCACTCCAAATCCCTTGCCTGCCATTCCCAAAGCCAGAAATAAGCCCAAGGAAGTCACCAGCAGAGCCTGGAGCTGCCCTTGAGTCAGGCGGGGCAGGCGCACTCCCAAAGCAAAAATAATGGAAAAGGCGATGCCGTAGTAAAACACCAAGGCGAGCAATTTCCCCAAGGGCGAAGCTTCACTGGCATTCAAACTCACTGCAACCAGCAACTCATAGCAGCTATAGGCACCGGCTAGAAGCAACAGATAGGTCTGGTTGCGTCGAACTTTAGCGTTGAGCCAAGCGATCCCAGGGGCGATCGCCGCCACTAATAAAAAGACTCGGATAATCCACACATAAGGAACCCCCACGATCCCCAACAATCCATAGCTTGCCACCACATTTTCCAGCGCCAGCCATTCATGGGTCGGCCACAGCCAATGAAGCACCCCAAAGTAAAGCGAAAGGAAGAGCCACAAAGGAATTAAAAGACGTCGTACCCGCTTCCAGAGGTAACCAACATAGGATTCGAGAGGTGCCGCTTTAGAAAAAGACAGCCCTGCCACGATCACCATCAGCGGAACATCAAAATTCCGCAGTTGAAACAGCCAATTGGGTGGATCAACATGGGCAAGAATAATGAGTGATAATCCCAAAAATCTGAGGAAATCAATGCGTGGATCTCTCACAATTCACCTGAGTTCTAGAGGAAGAGCTGCACGACAGAAGTCGTTGTAATGCCAAGTGACGTTGATGCCACTTAACCTTAAAGTCTGGCTTTAGCAAAGCGACCCATTACATGGTTTTCATATACTAGCCAAGGATTTTATTAAAGACCTAATAAATTCCCTAAAACCAGGAACAGCGAGAGTCACAGAGGCCTCAGGTATCAACAAATCACTACTCAGAGAGTATTCACGCAGACATGCATGTATCAATTAAATATTTCAAAATCAAATACTGAGGAGCTCTATTCAGAATGAGTAGAAATGGCATACTCTCCCAATTACTTGCCTAGAATAAATAGCATGATTTCTGATTTCAGTTTTCTGAGCTAGATTTATTTTTTCGTATCCCCCAAAAAATGACAAAAAAGATACAGTAAGCCCTTAACTCCATTCCGATCGTTTCTAA
>CALLPZ010000260.1 GCA_938015405.1 uncultured Pseudanabaenaceae cyanobacterium | reverse complement strand
CCAATAACGCCTCGGTCAATCACATTGTTCTCTGCATCAATTCCAGCAATCACTAGCGCTTCCTTGCCTACTTCAACCGAGGCAAAGCTCAGCACCTTCTCGGCATAGGCCGTCCAGCTAGACTGTCCCACCGAGCGTGTTTCTGAACCTCCCCCGGCAATCAGGTAAGTTGTGCCATCGATGGGATGGCTCCGCTCATAGTGATGGTCATGGCCACAGCAATAGAGTTGTACAGCGTACTTTTTGAAGAGTGGACAGAGCGTCTCCTGAAGGCGAGGGTGATTGCCATGCTTGCCAGAGGAGTAAACGGGGTGATGGCCAAGGGCGATCTTCCAGGGAGCTGTACTGCTCGCCAAAGCAGACTCTAGCCAGGCAAGCTGCTCTTTCCATGAGGCATTTTTATTGGTATCCAGGGCGAAGAACTCGGCCTCTCCCTGGCGAAAGCTGTAATAACGGCCCTCCATATTGAAAGGGGGATAGCTCACCTGTTGGTCGCCGTTGTTTTCGCGAATGTCGTGGTTGCCCAGCACGGCCCTGAACTGAACGTCTTGACTCAGCAACTTTCTGTAAGGGCGTTCGAATACTTTTCTCAGTTTTTTGATTTCGCCATTCTCATAGATGTTGTCACCTGCCATTAAGACGAGAGGAAAAGCAGCATCTTTGTAATGGTTCTCCATGGCTCTCGCGACGTCATATTGGCCTCGGTTGCCCCGACCCACATCGCCGATGACCGCAAAACGAAATTGACTATCTTCGTTTGGCTGGCTCTTTCGCTGAACGCTTGGCGAGGACTGCTGGGAGCTTTGGCAGGATGCAGTTGCGATCGCGCTGGACGCTAGCAGGGCTAGGAATTGGCGGCGGCGATAGAGACTCGACATCGGAAACTCGGTTTGACTTGGCTTAGAAACTCTAGCGTTGAATTGTCAAGAACTTAATAAGGAGTGGGTGATAAAAGTTCCTGATCTGAATCTTTTAAATTTGTCAGCTTTTATATATTTTATTTTTCTTAAAACCTGCTCTACTCAAATCTGAAGTCGTCTTCCCATTCTGGAATTTTATCTATATAGGGAGTCGCCGATAAATGCTAAGTCAAAGTGTCGATAAATCTGTCAGGTTGAGTTGAAAATTTAAATGACTTTTAAAGTCCTTGATAATTCATATTTAAAACAAGAGGCGAACGTCAACTAGTGGAGATAAGCCATGACGATTCTTCCTGATTTTTCTCAAGCAATCTTTCAACCCGGCCAAGCCTTAACCAATCCGTTTTTCCCAGTGGGCCTTGGCAAAATCCAAGCCTATGAAGCGATCTTAGATGGTGAAGTTGTCGAAAATAACCAAGTCATTGGCACCTATCAAACGAAAGACATCCTCGGCATCCCATCGCTTGTGGTGAGAGATGTGGCTTGGGAGGATGACATCCTCGTTGAGGACACCTACGACTGGTACGCCCAGGACACCGATGGAAACATTTGGTACATGGGTGAAATTGCCACCAACTATGAATATGACGACGATGGCAACTTCCTCGGCACCAATACAGAAGGCTCTTGGGAGGCGGGTGTCGACGACTCCTTGCCGGGCTATCTGATGCCAGCTAATCCCCAGGTTGGAGATAACTATTTCCAAGAGTTTCGACCCGGTGTTGCCGTGGATGAAGCGATTGTCGTTGACACTAATGCCACCGTTGAAATTGGCCTTGGCACCTTCGGAAATGTGCTCAAAACTAAGGACTTTACCGTCCTTGATCCAGACGTCTTTGAATTCAAATATTACGCCCCTGGTATGGGTCAACTCCTGGCCGAAGAAGATATCCCGACTGGTGGTAGTGAACCTGCGATCGCTCCCGAGTTAGTCCAGGAATCCACCCTCTCGACCTCTACCCTACCGGCACTGTTTGAGGCTGACTTTTCCAACAGCACCCAGATTGATAATCCCTACTTCAGCCTGATGCCGGGCAGTCTTTCTATCTATGAGACAGAAGAGTTCGACGATGGGGAAGTAGAGCTCGGTCAAGAGCTTGCCTTGGTGACTGACCAAACCAAGGAAATTCTAGGAATTACGGCTCGGGTGGTTCAAGAAATTGAGCTGGAAGAAGGCGAGATTGAGGAAACCAGTGAGGCCTATTACGCCCAGGATGCCGCTGGCAATGTCTGGCTGCTCGGAGAGTCCAATACCGAGTATGGCGACAATGGTCAGCCCGCCGAGACGGAAGGCTGGTTGGCGGGGCAGGAGCAGGTCCTGCCGGGCTATGCCATGGTAGCTGCCCCTGAAGTAGGCAGTCGTTATTACCAGCAATTCGAACTGGTGGAAGAGGACGAGCAGGCCAGGGTGACCAGCCAGTCTGAATCTATCACCACGGATTATGGCAGCTTTGCCAATGTGCTGCGCATCGAAGAATTCTCTGATTTGGATCCCGATGGTACGGAACTCAACGATTTTGTGACGGAGATTGGTCTGGTTCAGGAACAGGCATTTGACGACGATGGCGAGTTGGAGTCTGTGACGCAATTAGTCCAGCGCCTGGATCTAGGAGGAGTGTCTGCAGATGTATCCCTAGTGCAACTGGCAGAAGCCTATGTCAGTGGAAATCTTCATACCGGAACAGATGCCGCCAATACGTTCTTTGGTTCCGCTGTTGGTGATTTTATGGTCGGCGGCGATGGTGACGATTTGCTGTTCGGTAATGGCGGTGCAGATTGGCTATTGGGTGATGCCGGGGCTGATCAACTATTTGGCGGAGCGGATGCGCAAACCCTGATGGGCGGCGACGGCAATGACCAACTGTTTGGCAACGGCGGTGCAGACCTGCTTGTGGGCGGTGCGGGTGATGACGTGATCTACGGCAGTGGCGATGCTGAAACGATCCAAGGGGGCGCAGGTAATGACCGCATCTTCAGTAATGGTGGCGCGGACCTCATTGATGCTGGCTCCGGGCTGGATGAAATTTGGCTGGGCGCTGGGCCAGCCCAGGTGACACTGAGCGAAGGTGAGGGCTATACGACGCTGTACAACTTCCAACTGGGGCAAACTCAGCTTCAGCTTGGTAGTGGAGCCTCAGTTCGAGATGGTGCCCAGGGAGCCGAGCTGTTCTTAGGAGGAGATTTAGTCGGAATTGTTGCCTGGCAAAGCGCTTCAGCGCTGAGTGCTGCTCAACCTGAGTTGGCTTTGGTGTAACCCCGCCCTAATTAGGACGACATTCTGCGAAGCAGTGTCCCCATCTTGAGTGATGCGTTGCTAATGAGTGAAGCGTGGCTAAAGCAGATAGGGGCATTGTTTCCTTGGGCTAGGGCAATCCCTGCCCAGGCGTAATTGGTCCAAACGTTATGAGTCCAAACGTAATTGCATCGAATTCTCTTGAAGTTCTACTTGATACCTGTTTATGGA
>CALLPZ010000259.1 GCA_938015405.1 uncultured Pseudanabaenaceae cyanobacterium | reverse complement strand
TCTCGCCCTAACGAAAAGCCCCTGGCGATCGCATTGGCTTCAAGGGTTTGGACTTCCTCAACGGTATGGACAACAATGCCCACTTTGAAATCCTGCCATTCCACCACAATGAGGCTATCGCTAATGCTGCATTGATCCTGGGTCTTGCCCAAGCGACGCGACAGCTGCATGACTGGCAGCGCGAGGCCGCGATAGTTAAGGATGCCGATGATGTCATCGGGCATATTTGCAACGGGCATTAACTCAGGCAGCTTGATAATTTCAAGCACCTGAGTCACTGCAATGGCGTAGCGTAGCTCCTGAACCCGAAGGGTCAGGAATGATTGATTATCCATGGTTTAGAGAAGACGATCGCGATCGCCCGACAGCTATACGGCAGACAATGAAGCTTGAGTATCCGTATCTGACTCAGCACCACCGGCACTGGTGTATTGACGAATCACACTGATCAACTTTTGATCATCCACCGGCTTGGTCAGATAGAGCGTTGAGCCTGCAATTTGCCCCATGGCTTTACTGACGCGACCCTCATTTGCCGTCAGCATGATCACAGGTAGATTCTTAAATTTAGGGATGCCACGGATCGTTCGACAGAAGTCTAATCCCGTAATGCCAGGCATATTGACATCCAAGAGAACGAGATCAATCTCATCCCCCTTATTCAAGATTTGCAGTGCTGCGAGTGCATTATTGGCCAATAAGACATTGCACTCCTGACTTAACGCCCGCTGGATCATTTTCTGAACAATCGGACTGTCATCTACACTCAGAATCGTCGGGAGGTTGCCAGCCTTTGCAGCAGTTGCTGGAGCAGCCTTAGCCGGTGCTACCGATGCGGAGGCGTTCTCTCCCACCCTTGACTGAAGCCGAGACCCAGCGGGCTGCTCGGGCGGTACGACACTCGCGGGGTTTTCCAGCGATCGTTGCAGCGCAGACCAGTCCAAGCCATGGCTATCATCACCGAAGCAGAGATCACTTCCGGCATCCGGTTCACTGGTCATTGCTCCCGGTGCTTGAGCAACCAGCCTGAGCGTTGCTTCCGCTTGGGACTGAATCGCCCTTTCAATTTTTTCCCAGGTGGCAATCCGGGTCGAAACCACCTTCGATAGAACTTCCCGAGGAGAGTCAGAACCTTTGGATTGCTCGCGGGCAATCCTAAAGCCCATCTTAAAGAAGGGGTGATCTAAAGTCTCAGTTAGCTGTTCGGCGATCGTCTCAATACTTGGAGCAGCCCTACCTCCATAATTGATTTCGCCAAGCAGGAAGCTCACAAAATACTGTGTTGGCTCTGCATTACTAGAACTCTGATCGCTTTGAAAACGAACTAGACCAGTAAATTTTTGACTGCGGAAGGTTTGCAATCGCTCGACCAAGTTCAGAGGCTGGTACTTTTGCACCATTATTCCTCGCATCGCTTAAGAAACACTGATTACATAGGGACTTAGCGAGGCTGCATCCACTATGTATAGCAATGATTCCCAGGATTTCCGCTGAAATCCCCCAAACAAAGTTCGAATTTACATATGTCAACAGGAGCCAATATTCCTAGAATATCAGACCCCAAAAGCTAGTAATTTCCCATAGTTCTCAACCCGTAATTGCACTTAAATATCCGCTATTTGCATTGACAGTATTCCGATCTATTAATATACATTGCCAACCTCAAAGCAATCTATGATTCGTCCATTAATCGCCTCAAAGAAGACAGCAATTCAAAAATTTATGATTGATTAACTTTGTACGCAAATCAATCTATAGTCTAGGCAAATACATCTAAAAACAATTAATGTAGAAGAATATAGTTTCCCATTCAGAAAAGATGTTACAAGATCAAAAATTGCTCAGAGTCTAGGCATTGCTCAGCCATCAAACTCATCTGAAGCACTTCTCCTTTAAGTTACTTCTTAGTATTACCAGAGCGCTCTTACAGGCTTAGCGATCGCCGGACTTGGCACAGCAGCTGGGCTTGGCTCTAGCACAGCATCCATCCCTGCTGTTGCAATGGCATAAAGCGTTGTAGTCCCACTGATTTCATTCGTCACCACCAATAATGGCTGACCAATTGGACTATCCCCTGCCGTAATGACCAGCAATCCCTCCGGGCTCACATCACCCTCTGGACTGGGCGTATAGCCCTTGAACTGGGGACTGCGCGGATTGCTAATGTCATAGGTCATAATGCCACCGCTACGCTCTAGGCCAATAAAGGCGTAAGTCTTACCCTCCAACTGGGCTAGGGCCACACCTTCCGGCTCAGGACCTTTGTCATCACTACGCTGATCCACGAAGAAATCGGAATACTGCTGGGCTAGAACCATCTCAAAATCATTGCCACTGTCAAACACCAAGCCCCCAGCTGCATCAAAGATCGAGAAGGAGCGGGCACCGTAGCTGTAGATCTCATCATGATCACCATCGCCATCAATATCACCCAGGGCTGTGGTGGTTTTCAAGCGACCGAGCTGATCCTTCACTTGCAATGCCGAACGATTAGGAAAGGCTGTGGCATCAAGCTCCAATTTACTGACGCGGGTTTCTTCCACATAGCCTTCGCCGCTGTCAGTTTGGTATTCGCGGGCGTCACCTTCGTTGGCAGTCACGATATAGGTGGTGCCATCAACGGCATAGCTGGCGATCGCATCGGGTTGGAACATCCCCTTGACCGGCCAAGGTTGAAAGTTACCGGCAATATCATCCTGATCACTGGCATCGATAGAGTTGCGAGGCAAACTATAGTCTTTAAAACCCAAACCAATAATATTAGTAATCTGCTCACGGACCAGATCCACCACCGCCATCGCATTGTTCTCCTGCAAACTGACAAAAGCCTGCTTGCCATCCGGTGAGAGCGCAATATACTCCGGCTCTAGATCTTGAGCCAAGCTGGCATTCTTGCCAAAAATCCGAACCGGGCCAGACATCACATCAGCCTCAAAACCCAAGGTCTTCACGGTGGCCTGCTCGACTCCCTGGGACAGATCCACGATGCTAATCGACCCCTCAGGATCATTGCTATAGCTATCGTTCGGCTCACCTTCGTTCGCGACTAATAGACGTTGGCCATCCGCCGTAAAGGTGACCATATCGGGCAAAGCCCCCACCGTGACGGAGTTCACAAAACGACCACTAGGATCAAAAAAGACGACAGAGCCTGGATCTTGCTTAGTCTTCGCTTCCACTGCGGCAGCAAGCGTCCCTCCCTGAAACGTCAGACTATTAATGCCACCCCCATAGGGAGAGAGATCAATGCTGGAGAGCTTTTGGGGCTGGCGTGGATTGCTGATGTCAATCAAGTCAATGCTGTTATCGATGGCATTGGTGACATAAAGGGTTTGGCTGGCGGGGTCATAAACCGAGATCTCTGCCGCCCCTGCCTTGTCCTCGCCCTCGTAGAGATAGGTTCCAATGGGGTTGAGAGAGATTGCCTCAGCTGGGCTCGCGGTCACGCCAAGCATTGCAGTACCGCAGATTGCCAAAGCCGCTGAGAACGACTTGAGCATTTTGTGAAGGTTGTTGCCCGCCATGCCCAGTTCCCTATTCATCGGTTCACCACCTTACTCACCTCAAGACTCAACCTACTGGAGAGAGGTTAAGCCACCGTTAAAGCTCCCAAACAGAAGCCAGACTAGCTCTCGCGATTTACAGTGGAGGAAGTCTCCCCCTAGATTTTACGAAGGAAACGGAAACTTTCATGACTCAGGTTGTCATTGCGGGTGCAGGCCCCACCGGGGCTTGCTTAGCGCTACTTCTAGCGGAGCGAGGCATTGACGTCATGCTGGTGGAAGCAGCCAAGCGCTTTGACCGGCAGTTTCGCGGCCAAGCCTTGATGCCCAGCGGATTGGACGCACTGAAGGAAATGGATCTTTCCACGATCGCGGAAACAGTGCCCCACCAACAGCTTAATGCCTGGGAATTTTGGATTGAGAGCAAGCTGTTATTCAGAGCCGATGAGCCAATCGAGGCGGAGGGTCCACCCTGCACCTTACTGAGCCAACCGGAGTTTTTAGCAGCGGTGGTGGAGCGAGCCAAAGCCTGTTCAAATTTTGAATTTGTCCCTGGAACAACGGTGCAGGGACTTGAAAAGACAGGAGATCGGATCACCGGCGTCACGCTGAGCGATGGACGACAGATCGCCACCGCTCTGGTTATCGCTGCCGATGGCCGCAACTCCAGCCTACGCAGCAAAGCTGACTTGATGCTGGAGCAACAATCAGAAACGAAGGGAAACAGCAGCATCGATGTGCTGTGGTTTAGCCTGCCAAATCTGCCACCGGTTCGTAAAGAGAACGTGTTTTACGCGATCGTTGAAAATGGTCATAGTTTTGGCTTCTTTCGCAATTCCCAAAACCAAACTCAACTGGGTTGGGGACTCTCCAAATCAAGCCAATCAGATGCTAGCACAACAAACTGGCGTGACACCGATTGGCAACAGCAGATCATTGATCATTCTCCCCACTGGCTCGCCCAAGTTTTACAAACCCAAGCTGACCCAGACGTTTGGAAACCGACATTATTTTCAGTCGCTGTAGCCCTTGCACCTCAATGGTCTCAGCCAGGCTTCTTGCTGCTGGGCGATGCAGCTCACCCGATGTCTCCCGTGAGAGCCCAGGGTATTAACATGGCCTTTCGAGATGCGATCGTTGCGGCAAATCATTTGGTGCCACTGCTGCAGTCTAATGCTGATGCAACCCAGCTGGATCCTGCCCTAGCGGAGATCCAAGCCGAGCGTGAGCCGGAAATTCGCCGGGCTCAAGCCCTTCAAGCCGCCGAGCTTGCCCAGGGGGAGCTGCTGCATAATTATCCAATTTTACGCTGGGGAGCCAGTCAGTTTGCCCCCATTGTGGGATTGGGGGTGAAGCAGTCTTGGTTACGGAGGCAGCAGCAACTCAGGCTGGGGGTTGTGCAGGTTGAGCTAAAGGTTTAACTGGTAAGACCGGGAATCCTGAGTGCAACATTATTCCTATGTTCATGACGTTGCACTTCAACCAAGGTCCAGAAAAGCACAAGCGTCAAAACCTTCGTAATCAGATGCCCAGAGCAGAAGTGATTCTCTGGAATTGCCTGCGTAAACGTCAAATCGAGGGTGCAAAGTTTAGGCGACAATACAGCGTGGATTACTTTGTCCTGGATTTCTACTGCGCCGAGTTGAAATTAGCGATCGAGGTGGATGGGCCGAGCCATGACGGTCTCGAAGCTCTACTATACGATCGGGAACGGCAGCGACATATTGAAGGATTTGGGATTCAATTCCTTCGCTTTAAGAATGTGCAGGTTTATCGAGAGTTAGATGCTGTAGTCGAAGCAATTCAACAGCGAGTGATAGCGTTGAAGGAAGCCAAGGCTAATGAGCATTAGGCTGACCCCTCCCAGCCTCCCCTTCGAAAGGGGAGGAGCTATTGGCCTGTGATGGTTTGGAGTGGTTTGAACCAAATCCTAACTGCTCCTCAGGCCATCCCATGTCCCCCTTGCGAAGGGGGACCGCGTAGCGAGGGGGTTGTCTTGACTCCGCATAGCTCAACAAGCTTCCCCATCCATGCTCGATCTCACCCCAATTGATGCCCTACTCGCCCTGGCTCTGCTGGCCATTCCGATCGCTCTATCGGTTTGGCGGAGCATTGGGATTGAGCTGAACTTACTGGTGAGCTTTGGCCGATCGCTCCTCCAGCTGATTGTCCTTGCCTATCTCCTGGCCTTTGCCTGGAGCCTGACCAATGCCTGGGGAATGCTTCTGGTTCTGGGGTTGCTCTGGCTCGTGTCTACGCAACTCCTCACCAATCGGGTGGAGCTAGAGGGCATTAGGCTCTGGGCTGGGCTGGCGTTGCTACTCAGCTTAGGCGTAAGCGTAGGTTACAGCTTGCTCGTGGTGTTGCGGCCTGAGCCTTGGTATTTGCCACAGCTGTGGGTGCCTTTGGGTAGTGCAGTGTTGGCCCAGGGGGTTAACAGCGGGGCGATCGCAGCCAATCATCTCACCCGGGCTCTGCAACAAAATCGTGGCGATGTGGAAATGCATTTGAGCCTGGGGGCAACGCCAGCCCAGGCAGTGAGCAGCTATCGACGGGGCGCGTTACGGGCAGGAATTTTGCCTAACTTAGGGACGGTGGCGATCGCCGGTCTCGGCAGCCTACCGCTGTTTATGGGGGGCCTGCTGGCCAGTGGCATCGATCCACTGGAGGCTGTAGTTCTAGAGCTACTGCTCATCCTGATGTTGATCTGTACAAGTGTCATTAGCGCGATCGTGATGACAACCGGTGTTGAGAAGCTGAGTTTCAATCAGGCAGCTCAGCTCAAAATGTTTTAGGGCGGCGATCGCCCTCCACCCC
>CALLPZ010000258.1 GCA_938015405.1 uncultured Pseudanabaenaceae cyanobacterium | reverse complement strand
CCACCCAACGGCTGTACAAGCCCAGCATCAGCGCAACCCCACCCGCAATTTCCAACAGTGTCACGGGATAGGCCATAAAGCCTGGCAAGCCCACACTGTCAAAGAACTGAGCCGTGCCCGGCAGCGTAAACACCATGACTTTGAGCAAACCATGGGCGAGAAACAATAGGCCCAGACTGACCCGCAGCAGCAAGATGGCATAGGGCGCAGTATTGAGATCGATGATTGATTGGGTGAGGTTAGAAGGGCGAGCTTGGCGAGCAGCGGAACTTTGAGTCGGCATATCTTGGATCGTGAGTTTCATTTTTGAGCCTCTAAATGTTTTTATTCGAACAATTTGGGTGTAGTAATCCCTGGCGCGATCGCGTTAAACCAGCTGGGTCTGGATCTCATGAGCCCTATCTCCTCAAGGGAGAAGAGGAACAGACTGCAAGACTGAAGCAGATGCCAGTGCTGTCTTAGCTCTGGAGAGCGCAGTCTTCGCGGCGAGGTCAGCGAACTTAGGCTGCAGAAGCCGCAACTTGACCATGGCGTTCTCGGCAATATTGGCTCCGCAACCAATGGAGTAGGGTGCTACTGCGCTGGCTATGGCCGCGCAACAACAGCAAATGAACGGCTAGCCACAGGAGCCAAGCCGTAAACCCCGTTAACTGAATGGGTCCCCACTGCACCACCGCGGCATGGTGGCCGAGGATGGCCATCGCACCGGGAGAGCGATAGTGGAACGTTTGTGGGGCTTGCCCCCGTTGGGTTCGCAGAATATTGCGGGCGATCGCATTGCCTTGTTGCACAGCCACTGCCGCCAGTTGTGGCCAGGGCGCTCGGCCGACCAGGCTAGCTACAGCATCCCCAGCCATATAAACCTGGGGAAATGAAGCTAGATTTAGGCTGGGTTGCAGCAAGGGGATTGCTCCAGAGAGCGGCAGGGGTGACAGAAATTCGGGATAGTTCCCTTGGACTCCAGTGGCCCAAATCACCGTCCGCGAGGCGATAAATTCGCCCGAGGCTAATTGCACTCCTGTCGCTGAGACATTGCGCACTCGTTGGTCGAGCTTGAGTAAGACACCAGCGCGTTGTAAATATCGCTGGGCATAACTCTGGAGCTTGGTCCGAAATCCGCTGAGCAGTTGAGCGCGTGAATGGACCAAGACGACTCGAATGGGTGAGCAGCGGAGCATACCGTAGTCCTTGACTAAGGTGTGGCGAATCCAATCCACCAATGCCCCAGCCATTTCGACTCCAGTTGCGCCACCACCTACGATTGTGAATGTGAGTAAGGCCTGTTGCTGCATTGGATCTGGAGTCGTGGCAGCCTGTTCAAAGCAGCGTAGGACTTGGGTACGGATGGCGATCGCTTGGTCCAGTGTCTTTAAAGGCAGCGCATGCTCTAGCGCGCTCGGTACTAAATCCAGTTGGGACCGACTGCCTGTGGCCATCACCAGCTGGTCGTAGACATATTGCCCCTGTCTGGTGTGAACACAGTGAGTTGCAGTATCAATGTGGGTCACTTCTGCCATCACAAAGCTGATGTTTAAGGCATTACGCAACAGGCGGCGAATGGGAAAGCTCACCTGCTCTGGGCCGAGCTCAGCCGTTGCAACTTGGTGGAGTAGAGGTTGGAACGTATGGTGATTATTCCGATCAATCAGCACAATCTCAACCTTGTGATTCGCGAGTTGCTGAGCCACCTGTAAGCCGGCAAAGCCAGCGCCTACAATCACAATTTTAGGTCGTGAAAACTGGGATAGACCGTTCGGCATCGCGAAGGATTTGGGGTTTAGGTCATGAGCCGTAATAACCATGGAATGTATCTCCAGCCTGGAATAGAGACGATTTGACTAGATCGAAACTTCAACGATTTTTTGAGAGTCTAAGACCAGTGCCATAGGCTCTTTACCACTGCCTTGATGGCCTCCATCGCAATAGGGAAAATTTTTCGCGAGTCCACAGCTACAGATCCAATGGGTTCCTGCAGGCAGGGTGACTTGGGCTGTTTTCGATGGCGTTGTCATGGGCGACTTCCTAAATGTTTGGATTCGAACAATTTGAAGATAGCACAGGAAAGTTTGAATGCAAACAATTCCCGATCTGGCGATTGTGGCTAAAATTGCGCCTGCAGCTTTTTGAGCAGGACACGCAATTGCTCTAGCTCAGTAGGCTCAAGCTGTTCAAAGCGCTCTTGCACATGGGCAATGTGGAGCGGAAAAACCTTTTGAAATAGGGCATCACCCTCCGGCGTGAGCAAGACGGTAAAGCTGCGGCGGTTTTCTGGGGGGATTTCGCGGCGGACGAGGCCTCGCTTTTCGAGGCGATCGACAATGCCCGTTAGGGTACCTTTGGTGACGAGGGTTTTGGCGGCTAAATCTTTCATATTCATGCCCTCTGTGCCGCCCAGGGTGACAATGACATCAAATTGCGATGGAGTGAGATCGAGGGTGCGAATGTGGCGATCGCTGTAATTCGAAAATGCCTGGTAAGTTCGGGCCAGCTCCCGCATAGTGGGCAGGAAGCTGGCCTGGGCAGCAGCTTTAGCTGATTTTGGGCGAGGCATTGATTCAAAGGAAACGCGTTAAACATGAGCATACTGTGTTGCTTCTGTTTAACGCGTTACAAGTTAGTACCAGGGCTAGAGCCTCTCTGCGGCTCTAGAAGATCAGATGGGTACTGGTATCTGCAAGACCCTGAATCATTCGCTCTTGAGCAATCTGACTGTTTTGCATTTGCCAGGCCAGCGTCTGAGAGGCTGCGCTATTTTGCTAAATGATATCTATATCAAGATGACGGGTGATAGATATTACCGACCTGGCATCGACAAGCTTGTTCCCACTCAATTAATTCGTTGCAGAAGGTTTTAGATTAGGGCGATAGAGCAATAAGCCCATCACAATGCCAATGCCCAAGCCACTTAAGTGAGCGGACTGACTAATCTGGGGAATCAAGAAGTCCATGACCGACTGGATGATGACTAGGACGACTAAGATGCGGAACTGTTCAGCTGCGATCGCCGATTTACTCCTGCGCCAGCTCCGCAGCAAAATTACCAGCATGGCCCCCAGTAAGCCCATGACTGCACCGGAAGCCCCCACGCCTATTAAATTAAGTTGACCTTGCAACAATGCAATGCCCATCATGCCCAGCATGGAGCCAATGCCCGTGACGGTGTAGATCAAGAGGAACTTGGGTGTGCCGAGCTTACCTTCGATGAAGCGACCGTAGTAGAACAGGCCAAACATATTGGCGGCGAGGTGGACGAGCCCAGCATGGAGAAAGACGGCGCTAATTAGTCGCCACCATTCGCCGTCGAGGACTGCGGTGGGAATGAGAGGTCCGTATTTGACGATGCCGGAGGCGTAGGCAATGGCGAAGTTGGCCAGAGACAGGACTTTGAAGCTGCCGTTGAAGTTGTAGATCAAGTCCAGGACAAAAATCATCGCGATGGCGATGTATTGGGAGAGGAAGACGAGGATGTTGAGGCCGAGGAGGACGGTGGTGGCTCGGATCCAGCGGCGTTTGGGTTGATTGTCGTTGAGGCTGACTTCGCCGAGGACTTCGGCTTCTAGGCGATCGAGGATGGCGGTTGAGTCGAGGGTGAGCTGGGCTTTGTCGACTGGAGTTGTGTGGGCAAGGCGATGGGCGATCGCCTGTTGAAACATGTGATTGCTGTCTTGGCTAAGGGCTTTGAGCTGGACGGTGCCTGCTTTGCGATCGCCTGCTGCCAGGGTGGCGGTGCTGAGCCAGAAGCGTTGGGTGGTGGCGGGGCTGTTGGAGAGTTGATTGGAAAATATATGTTGCACAGGCATCTTTCTGCCACTGAAGGCTAGGACCATCATGCGCAAGATGTTGAAGGAGTTGCGGTCCTGGGCGAGGCTGCCGCTGCGGTTGAATTGGTCGTAGCTGGTGATGAGTTTGTTGAGGTTGCCGACTTCGCCAAAGGCGCGCACGTAGGCCACGCCGAGGGAGGAGGGGCTACTGAAGAGGGCTTCTTCGGTGAAGTGGAGTTGGACCCAGGTGATAAATTCGGTCCAGCGGGCGGTGAGACGGTAGAAGAGGACGTTCGCGTTTTGGCCGATGGCACCGGGTTTGCGGCGGTAGCGTTCGATCAGGTTGAGGGCTTCTTCAGATTTGCCGTCCTGGGCGAGGGCGAGACCTCGGAGGAAGTCGGGGCATTGGAGGTAGCCGCCGATGAAGCGGAGGATTCGCCAGCGGTGGGCGAGCTTGGCGGCTTGGTGATATTGCTCTCGTTGGTTGAGGCGGTTGAGGCGGATCAGGATGGTGAGGGGCCAGAGGAGGGTGATGGCCCAGGCAAGACCGCTGATCCAGCCGGAGAGGGGGGGGATGATGAAGTAGCTGATGCCCAGGATGATGAGGTTGAGGGCTGCGATCGCGACCATGCCGGGGGCGATGCGTTTGGCTTGCAGAATGAGGGCTCCGCAGCTGATGAGCACGATTTGGATGAGGAAGCCGTTGAAGCTCATGGGCGGGGGGATGGGACTTTCTTTAGCCTACTCATTGGGGCTGAATGTTGGGGGGATTTTCTCTGGGAAATGGGTGGTTTTGCGAGATTTTGTTGGCTTCTTCATCGAAGTGGTGGTTTTGGCTGGGGTCGGTGGCTTCCGTCGGGAGACCGGGTGATGCAACACTGGGGGCTGTGAATTGGCTTGTTTGTGTTGGAGGCAGGATGAATAATCGGCAGTTGGCTCCGCTGTTGGCTTGGGTGGCGGCGAAGTATGCGGAGGAGTTGGATGTGCAGTTTTTGCAGGGGCCTGTGGAGGATCTGTGGGGGCGGCATGTGGTGTGGTTGTTTTTGTTGACGAAGGGGGATGAGGTTGATCCTCGGGATGCCCAGGCGATGGCGGGGTTTATTGATGGGTTGTCGGATGAGATGATGGCGCCAGCGCGGGATATTTTTATTGAGACAGTGCGGCGCCGGTTGGCGGTTTTGGATGAGTACGGGCAGCAACCGGGTGATGGTGCTGGCTGACGGGCCTGGGCTTTGAAGAATTGAAGAGGCAAAACAAGACAGCCTTGGGGCCAGCCCCGCGATTGGTTTTCTGGCCGCTCAAGGGGGCCGAAGCGCCGCCCCTTTAGAGGTTATCCCCGCGCGCAAGGGTGCTGGGTTACTTCAGTGTTTGGTGGTAAGTACTTTGGGCGACGGTGAGTGATTCGGCGTTGTTGTGGGGTCTTGCAGTAGTCCTTGACGCAACCCAGGCCGACTCATGTCCCCCTGGTTCGAGGGGGACCGCCCACAGGGTGAGTGGGTCGCCTTGCCTCTTGCTTCCCCAATCAAAGCAAAGCTCCACTTTCGATACAGAAGGTGGAGCCACACAGGCTAGACTTCAAGCGGCTGTGTTTCCCCTCTCTTTGAGGAGAGGGGCCAGGGGAGAAGCCGTCTTGCCTCTTGCTCCTATGTTTTTACTTCAGGTTCTCAGCACCTGAAATCACTTTTGCACTGGTCAAGCGATCGCCTTGCTCAATGGCATCCACCACATCCATTCCATCGGTCACATAGCCAAACACAGCATAGCTACCGTCGAGGAAGTCTAGCTGAGATAGAGCGATGTAGAACTGAGAGGAGGCGGAGTCAGGATTCTGGGAACGGGCCATGGCGATCGCGCCACGCTTGTGGGTCAGTTCTAAATCAGTGCCTTTGCGGAAGGTACGGCTGTAGGTGGGCGCATCAGCACCGGCTTTTTTGATTTCGAGGGGAACGTTGCGCTCCAGGCCCAGCTCAGGGTCGATGAAGCCGCCGGTGCCGAGGCGATTGACGGGGACGCTGGGATCTTTGCTCTGGGGGTCGCCACCTTGGGCGACAAAGGGCTTGGGCTCGTGGATGACGCGGTGGAAGACGGTGCCGTCGTAGGTGCCGCGTTGGATCAGGTCGACGAAGTTGCCTGCGGTGAGGGGGGCGTTGTTGCCGTCTAGCTCGACGGTGATTGTGCCGCCGTTGATGGCGAGTTCGATGACGGCTTTGCCTTCCAGGCGGGGCAGTTTGGCTTCAGTTGCCTGGGCAATAACTGTGCCTTCAAATTGGGGGGTAGCTATGGCAGAGCTGGTGGGGGAGGCGGTCCAGAGGAGGCCGCTGGCGATGGCGATGACGGCCAAGGCCTTTAAAAAATTGAAACGCATAGGGGGTGAGATAGACCTGCATGCAACCTACGCATTTTAGCGGTCCCTTTCCGGGTTGACCCAAAGTTAGGCTTCGTGGCGGAGTCGCAGCTTCTGGGATGGCAGTTGAGGGCTGTGCTTTGAGCCGGGATTGCGGTGTTGGGAGGGCTCAGAGTCTACGGTTAAAGCGCTGGAGCTGTGATGCTGATCTTGAAGCGGAGCGGTCCGCTGGGCGTGACCAGAGCAGTTCAGCTCATGCATCGCGAATATGCTCCACGGCTACCATCAGGGCCTCGAGCATGACTTCAAAGCTGTCACTGCTGGCTCGTCCTAGGGTCAAGTTTGCGCCGAGTTCTAGGCCAATGAAGCCGTTAATCGTTGCGTTGATCATGCGCATGGCATCGATGAGCTTGGTGTCGCTGAGGCCATGGAGTTGCAAGGCTTGGGCGATAAATTGCTGGGTTTCTTGGATGATGGCGGCGGCTTCGTGATCTTTCGGATCGAGGATGAAGCCGGTCATGACGAGGTATCGAGCGGGATGTTGCTGAGCAAACTCCCGCGTGAGTCGCCAGCCTTGCAGGAGGCGATCGCGTCCATCCTCAATTCCATCCAGGCGAGGGCGGCAATAGTCCAAATATTGCTCCCACAGCGTTAGCGCGACGGCCCGCTCTAATCCAGCCTGTCCTGCGACATGTTTGTAGATGGCGGGAGGTTTGATGCCCAAATGCCTGGCCACTCGGCTGACGCCCAATGCAGTGGGGCCTTCCGCATCGATGCAGGCGATCGCCCCAGCAACGACATCCTGGGGGGTGAGTGAATGCTCTTTAGATGGGCGACCCATGGCAATTCGAGTTTTTAGTTAACGTGATTAACTAAATGCACTAGGATGACGATATAGCTCTTATCCTAGGGGGTCACCTGCCATGGCATCGCTGATGTTTGAACCGGCCCATAAGCTGGCGCGGCTGATTCGTGACGGGCAACTGTCTTCCCTGGCGCTGACGGAAGCCTATTTGGAGCGCATTGCCACCCATAACCCGACCCTGAATGCCATCTGCACCCTGGATGAGCAGGGAGCCAGGGCGAAGGCCAAGGCAGCGGATGAAGCGCTGAGCCGAGGTGACTGCTGGGGGCCGCTCCATGGGGTTCCCATCACGATTAAAGACATCTTTGAAACCGAGGGGTTGCGCACTACCGCAGGGCATCGGCCCCTGAAAGACTATGTGCCGCAGCATGATGCCACGGTGGTCGCCAGACTGCGAGCTGCGGGTGCCGTGATCCTCGGGAAGACCAACCCGGCAGAGCTGGCCAGCGATTGGCAGGGCATCAATGGTCTGTTTCCTCGGGTGAATAATCCTTGGAATCTGGATGTGACACCGGGGGGCAGTACGAGTGGGGGCGCAGCGGCGATCGCTGCCGGTCTCTCGCCCCTCACCATTGGCGATGACTTTGGTGGCTCCCTACGCCAGCCCGCTCACTTCTGCGGAATCTATAGCCTGAAGCCTACGGATCGGCGCTTGCCCACGACGGGGCATATTCCCGAGCTACCCGGCAGACCCAAGTGCATCAGGCAATTGCTGACGGTGGGACCGATAGCGCGATCTGTGGCGGATTTGCGATTGGCGTTGGCGGTGATGGCAGGGCCAGATCCGCGTCAGCCCGATATTCCCCCCGTTCCGTTAGATGAGCCGGGCGATCGCCCTTTGAACCAACTGCGGATTGCCTGGACGGATGAGTTTCCTGGGTTTCCCGTGGCAGTGGCAATCAAGGCTGGCTTGGGTGCAGCAGTCGCCAAGATTTCAGATGCTGGAGCAACTATTGAGCCTTGGATCGCCCCGTTGAACTATGCCGAGGTTTGGCGGTTGGGGTTTCAGGTGGCGGTTTACAACTCAGTTTTTGCCCAGGATGCCAATGGGGGGTATTGGGATTTGATGAGGCGTAAGCTGGTGTTTATGTGGTGCGAGGCGATACAGGGGGATGGCGCTTTGCGACGACAGGGCAATATTGCCAAACTCGCGCTGCCGATTTTTGCCCGGCCTCGGTTGCAGCAGTATTTTGAGCTGTTGACCCAGCGCGATCGCGTGATTGCCCAGTTAGATTCAGTCCTGGAGCCCTGGGATGTGTGGCTGTGCCCCGTGGCGATGATGGTGGCATTTCCCCATTGCTCCCCAGGACAGCCCATTGAGGTCGATGGACGAGCTGTGCCCTACATGATGGCGTCGGGAGCCTATACCAATGTTTTTGCCCTATCAGGACATCCTGTGGTGGTGATTCCGATGGGGCAGACAGCGGCTGGTTTACCCATGGGGATGCAAGTGGTGGGGAAGCGCTGGCGAGAAATGGAGCTGTTGCGGGTGGCGGAGGCGATCGCGGCGATTCTGGGTCCGCTGAGCCATCCTCCTGGGTTTAAGGATTAGCGGGTGATGTCGTTGCATCGTCAGCAGGCTATTGCTTCAGGTCATAGGCGGTCTTTAGTTGTTTGCGCAATTGTTAATCTG
>CALLPZ010000257.1 GCA_938015405.1 uncultured Pseudanabaenaceae cyanobacterium | reverse complement strand
TCCTGCTCCAGCTCATCTAGCATCCAGCCCCGAAACAGCAGCTCCTCCGCAAAGCCAATTCCAACGCCCACGAGTAGCCCATCGATCGCGATACGAGGCAAGCTAATATCCGGCCCGAGCCAGTTGGCCCAGCCCAGCAGGATTTGCAGGCCAAACATGGCAAAGACCATGGCAGCCCCCGTGGCGAAGCCGATCGCCCAGTGGGGTAGATTGCGAGATCGCAGCAACCCATACCGCGCCAAAGGCCTTGCCTCCCCATAGGCCACAATTGCCCAACGCCGCACCAGCCAAATAAACTCGCAATACAGCACCAGCAGCGTCACAATGCTCTGCCAGTCTGGATCTGTAATCAGTAACGACAGCGGAATCGCCAAGGGAGCCCACAACAGTGCCAAGACAAGTAAAAAGGCCAACACCCTTAGGGGCGCTGGCCAATGGATAAAGGGTTTTAGTAGAGCATCGACAGGCATAATCTGGGCTAGAGCAAAGTATCTTAGGCCCCAATCTTATGACGCAGAGGTCACTCCCTCTCGCTCCTAGAAATCCTCAACCCTGCATACCACAAGAACTAATCATCAGGCTCAATTGAACTGCTAAGGCCATGGCTCTTAAGCATCTCGCTGTAAAACTCAGCGGGCTCTAGCGCCACAGTAATAACCAATGCCGTCCCATCATTGTGAGCCGCCATCATAATGTCAATCGCCTGGGGTTGAGACAAACTCGGCACCGTTTGAATCAGCGCCATCACCACATGCTCCATGCCGTTGAAATCGTCATTATGGAGCAAGACGCGGTAGCGAGGAGCGGGTTTACGCACCACCGTCGTATCCCGCTTTTCAATTAATTGAGTAGACATAAATCAATCTTCCTACAACAGCACACGTTTATTGAGATGGGGTACAGCGTCCGTCACTGCACCACCTCTTTCAACGAAGCTCAGTCAAGGCTTAACGTTGCAAGGGCTAAAATTACCATAGGCCAGCCCGAAGGACTATCCCGACTGAGCTTGGGTCTAGGCTAGAGCCATCAATCGGTCCAAGCCCTGAAAGCCCAATACAGCGTTTAGCCTAGCTGCTTTCAACTATCCTAAGAGTAGCGCCTCTCATTCGAAAACCACCCTTAACTCGCTCCCAGGTCAGCGAAACAAAACATAGCCTGCGAGCCAGGGTGAACAAGACTTTGACGGAATTCAGGATGTCACCTTTCCTCTTCCTTTATGCCTCTTCCATCTGGCCAAATCGTTCGCCTCACCCAAGACAGTACTCGACTCTACGGTGAAGTTATTGACCACGTCATAAGTCGAAAAATGCTGTGGGTTCGACCGCTGTTGTTAGTTGAATCCTGGCCAGAATCGGACTTTGATGTTTCCCTTGCCAGTCAGCAGATCCAGGATCTTCGGGAAGAATCCCACTTGTTGTGGCCCAGCAGTCTATTTACCGTCGCGCTAGACACCGAAGTTCTCCCTCTACTGAGCTATCTCTACCCAGAGAAGCCCAAAGCGGAGACCAATCCCGAGACCGCCGTCAATCTACGTCGATTTATTCGCCAAGTGTGGCAGCAGCAATGGGGCGATCGCGACCTAGCTTCCTGACGCATCCCAAGGCAAAGCGACTGAAAGGACATAGAAAAGCGCCCCATATAACTGAGACGCTCTATGAATATTGCCTTGAACGCGTTTCCACCACCCAAGGCGTAAAGTCTTACTCTTAGCTCGCTAACTACAGCTTCAAGTTTGCGGTAATCCGATTCATCGCTTCTTCGACATTCTCGCGACTGTTGAACGCGGAGATGCGGAAATAGCCTTCACCAGCTGCACCAAAGCCAGAGCCCGGTGTACCAACCACATTGGCAGACTCCAACAACTTATCGAAGAAGTCCCAGCTACTGAGACCTGCAGGAGTTTGCACCCAAACGTAGGGTGCATTGATGCCACCATAAACTTTCAAACCTGCCGCAGACAGGCGATCGCGAATAATCTGGGCATTTTCCAAGTAGAAGCTGATCAAGGCCTTGATCTGAGCTTGGCCCTCAGCAGAATAAACCGCCTCAGCACCGCGCTGGACTATATAAGACACCCCGTTGAACTTGGTGCATTGGCGACGGTTCCACAACTTCCACAGCTGCACATCCTCACCTGTTGAAGCTTTGACTGTCAGGCTCTTGGGCACAACCGTCAAAGCACAACGGGTTCCAGTGAAGCCTGCATTTTTGGAGAAAGACCGGAACTCAATCGCACAGTCTCGGGCTCCCTCAATCTCATAAATGGAATGGGGAATCTCGGGGTCTGTGATGAACGCTTCGTAGGCTGCATCAAAGAGAATCAGCGAGCCATTGGCCTTGGCATAGTCCACCCAAGTTTGCAGGTGAGCCTTGGTTGCCACAGCCCCGGTGGGGTTATTAGGGAAGCAGAGGTAAATCAGATCAACCTTGCCGCTGGGAATGGCTGCCGTGAAATCGTTATCTGCCGAAATCGGCAAATAGGTCAGGCCTTCGTACTTGCCATTCTCATCGGCTTCGCCAGTGTGGCCTGCCATCACATTGGTATCGACATAGACCGGGTAGACCGGATCCGTCACCGCAATGGTATTGTCCTTGCCCAAAATGTCGAGAATGTTTCCACAGTCGCACTTAGAGCCATCAGAAACGAAGATTTCGGAGGCATCAATCCCACAATTACGAGCATTAAAGTCATGCTCGGCGATTTTCTCGCGTAGCCAGAGGTATCCCTGCTCAGGGCCATAGCCCTTGAAAGATGAGCGATCGCCCATATCCTGAATCGCCTGGGCCATGGCATCTCGGCAGGCCTGGGGCAAAGGCTCCGTTACGTCACCAATTCCCAATTTAATGATGGCGGCATTGGGGTTCGCCTCAGCAAAAGCATTCACGCGGCGCGCAATCTCAGGGAAGAGGTAACCCGCCTTGAGCTTTAAATAGTTCTCGTTGATCGTGACCATGGGGAATCTGAATTGCGAGCAGGACTAGTGGCGACAACGAATCCCGATCAGGCCCCTAAGTCTGGCCAATGAGGCTCATCATTTGCTAGACCCGCAGCACATGAAGCGAGGGGATTAGGTCATTCCACCTCAGCCAGTTTAGCGCCAAGGGTGTTCTCTACCCGCGGGGATTATTTAGTCAGCTCACAGCCCGTGAAAGGCCCCCCAAGCTCCCTCTATCAAAACGAGTCCATACAAATTTCAGTGAGACCGCACCAACCGAGACAGGTAAAGCTCAGTAACAGCGAGGCAAATGAGAAGAGACTCAAGCCCTCAATGCCACTCTGGAGACCAAGTTGAAAGCCACTGTTCAGCAGTCAAAAAGAGCACAGTATTGACGAGCGTAATCACCCCTTTGGGAAATCCCCAAGCAGCAAACACTGAGTAAGTCAAAAACAGCATTCTGATAGTAGAGAAATATCTATCTTTGGCTAATCCCAAACATCCAATTTAGGCAACCATTTTAGATTCACAGAATCAGCTCAAATGAAATAAAGCACCCACAGCTGAGCCCAAATTTAGTAACTAGAAACAAGCTGAATACGGCCAGCATCCATCTCAGACATCAACAATTCGAGAGCTTCGTAACCCACTTCACAGATGTAGCCACTACGAGTTAGCTCATAGTTAATCTCGTTTTCAATCTCCGGCGTCAGCTGACGCAAATAGATTGCTTTCTCGACCAAGCGACGAATTGCGATTTGACCATCCATTACAAACACCAATCCTATGGATAAATAAATACAGGGAACAAATGAGAATCTTCTTCTATCTGCCCTGATGATGAGATGTGAAACGCAAAGCCTGACTAGCCCTCTTCCACAAAGAGGTGGTGTATGGGGCCTTGAGTATGCATATTAGGCAATCGAATTTTCATTGCACAGAGTGATAGTGCTGTATTGCTTTCGCGACATATCTCAAAGATCAGAAGATACTCGGAAATGTTGCGTAAAAACACTTGCCCGAAGCTTTAAACAGTTTCCAGAGCTATATGAAGTTTCAAAGAAAGAGACAGCCTGAACTGGCCAGTTAAAAAACGGGCGCTTATGGTCGTGTCATCTCGTACCGGTTCAATGGCCGTGTGGGAATCGAAATTCGGTAGCGATTAGGAGTGGTCCATGCAGATGCATGCCGTGGGTTCGGATGGAATTGTGTTGAGCCCCGAGGGACTCTTAGATGCCAGCTACGGTTTGAAGTTAGAGAGTCAGCTGCTCTCAATTATTAACAGTCACAAAAGCCCACCCCTATTTATCAGCTTTGAGAAGGTGGATTCCGTTGACAGTGCTGGTCTAATGACCCTGGTCTCTGCAATCCAGCTCTCCCAGCGTTACGGCTTCGCCCTTACACTCTGTTCCATCCCTGCGGCTCTGCAGATGGTGCTGGAGATGTCTCAGCTAGACCAAGTGGTCAAGATTATCCAACATGCCCCAGTGCCCGTAGCGGTTGCGGCATAGTTCTGAATACGCTTGGTCTATTCCCTGTAGGGAAATAGTGGCGCTCCTCAAGATGATTAAAGCCCACGAGTCTATTCTCTGACTTGTGGGCTTTCGCATTACCAACCAGAAAAAGGGAAACGCCTTCTGCTCCCCAGCTAGCAGGACAGGCAAAGATTCGGCTTAATGCCATAGCAGTGCCATACAATGTCCTATGCAATGCGCAGGATTGAGCGCTGGAATTGGAGAGGAGTGATCCGCCGTGGCCCCGACCGTCGAACAGCTTGTTACCTCAGCGGTCAACCGCCCCGCCCGCTACCTAGGCAATGAGCTGGGAGCCATCCATAAGCCCTGGGATTCCGCCAATATTCGCTGGGCGCTGACCTATCCAGAAATTTATGAGGTGGGCTCTTCCAATTTGGGCCACATCATTCTTTACAACATTATCAATGCCCAGCCGAGGCAGCTATGCGATCGCGCCTACCTGCCTGCAGCCGACCTCTCCGACAAGCTGCGCGAAACCGACACTCCCCTCTTCGGAGTCGAATCTCGCCGTTCTCTCAATACCTTTGACATCCTCGGCTTCAGCCTCAGCTACGAGCTGGGTGCCACCAATATTCTCGATATGCTCTCCCTCTGCCAGGTGGACCTGACCTGGGCGGAGCGGACTGCTGAAGACAAAGCGCCTTGGCAAGGCGGCGCACCCTTCATTTTTGCCGGGGGCCAAACCGCAACTTCCAACCCAGAACCCTACGCTGAGTTCTTCGACTTCGTGGCCATGGGCGATGGCGAAGAGCTGCTGCCGGAAATTGCTTTAGTTCTAGATGAAGCCAAGGAAGCAGGGCTGGGGCGCGAAGCCACCTTGCTGGACCTAGCCCAGGTGCCTGGCGTCTATGTGCCTCGTTTTTATGACATGGCTAAGGATGGCTCGATTCATCCCAACCGGTCTGATGTGCCCAACCGAGTCCTGCGCCGCGTCGCCACTCCCATTCCGGCCTATGCCATCGGCTTAGTTCCCTACATTGAGACCGTCCACGATCGCCTCACCGTGGAAATCCGTCGGGGCTGCACCCGGGGCTGTCGCTTTTGCCAGCCGGGTATGCTCACCCGTCCGGCCCGGGACGTGGAACCAGAAGCCGTGGTAGATGCCATCGAAAAAGGCATGCGTGCCACAGGCTACAACGAGTTTTCGCTGCTCTCCCTAAGCTGCTCAGACTATCTTGC
>CALLPZ010000256.1 GCA_938015405.1 uncultured Pseudanabaenaceae cyanobacterium | reverse complement strand
AGTTCAAGCTTTAACGAGTTGAAACAGTGGGATCTCTCCACTGGAGAACTGCTTACAGAACGGCTCAAGCGTGAACCCAAACTCATCAAACTCGGTCCCATCGAGACAACTGTAACCACCGGCCCCTACAGTCGAGTTCTGGGTATTAATGATCCAGGCCAGGTTGCCATCATCCAACAAGACAACGACCTGCTGGCCTGGAATTTAGAGACCGACCAACAGGTCAAGCTGCCCCACAACGCCCACTGGTCTCACATCGGCAAAGTAGCCATCAGCCCCAACGGAAAAATCGCGGTCTCTCAACATGACAATGGCTGGCGCAAATTTGAAACTCGCCTCAAAGTTTGGGACCTGAGCCAGGGTAGGCTTCAAGCGGAGGGAGAAATGGACTACTCTCGCCGCTCCTTTCCCCAGGGTGCCATAGCAGTGAGTGATGCCCAGGTGCTGGGTCAAGCCAATGGCGTCCTTGCGACCTGGGACTTCAAATGGGCTCGACCCCAAGGGGAGTTAAGTGAGCAAAATCTTAGGACGATCGCCATCAATTCTGATGGCAGGATATTAGCAGGAGTTGCTAATACAGGTATGGGTGAACAGACAGCCCTTCAGCTGTTGGAGCGGAGCGATTGAGCGAGGCGATCGTGTTCACAATGAGATCCCGTTCGCGGCGCTCGCCTTGCCGAGGACCGAGACAGCCCAAGCCTACTGCTTAATGCTAATCAACTCAGTCAAGATACTGTCCAAGCTGCCATTTACATTAATCTGCTCGATCTTCTCCGCGATGCGCTCCAGCACCTCCAGCTCCTTCAGCCGCAGCGCAATGGGATTGTCCTCCATCACCTTGGCAGTGTTGAGCATACTGCGCGTGGCAGCAGTTTCCTCGCGGCGGCGGATCACATTGGCCTGGGCCGATTTCTCTGCCGCTACCACTTGACCCAAAATCGCCTTGATTTCACCGGGCAAGATAATGTCTTTGACGCCGACAGAACGTAGCTCCAAACCGTAGGCCGGAACCTTCTCCGCCATGTACTCAGAAATGGCCTGGTCGATCGCTCCCTTATCCTCCAGCAAAGCATCTAGGTTCTTCGTCCCCACTGCACCGCGCAGGGCAAATTGCAGTTCCTTGTACAGGAAACCTGCAATATCCTTCAGCGCTGTCCGGGCCTGTACCGCATCCACCACACGGTAATCCGCCGTTAGGTTCAAGCGCAGGGGCACCTTGTCCTTAGACAAGATCTCCTGACCCGAAACCTCTAGGCTTTGCAATCGCAGATCGATCGCTTCGCTCTTAAAGCTGCGACCAAACTCCCACCAGACATGAATGCCCGCCGATAGCGTCTCTTGCAAAGCGCCATCTAGGTAAAGCAGGCCTACATGTTGTGCAGACACCTCTAGGGCGTGGATGTGGTCCAGGGCTAGGGCCATGGCGGTGGATGAGCCTGAGACAAACTCAGACACTAGGCGCTGGGGCAGCTTAGGCTCAGCTTGAACGTTGATGGTTTCTACTGCAGCATCTTGCCAAAACAGCTTGCGGCTGTGGGGCGGCAGGACCGCGATCGCCTTTCCCTTGTACCGCACAATGGCCACCTCATCTGCCCCCAGCTCCACTGCCGTGCAGTAGTCCGCCACAAACTGGGGATGCTGAGCAATCAGCACATCCTCAAAAGGGAAGACAGGATTGGGCTGGGTGCGGTTTAGGCTGCGCACCTCCACCTTGCGACGGTAGGTCCAAAACCCGTAGTCGCCAGGCTCTAGGGGGCGAACAAAGTTGTCATCCACATAGAGCAGACCAATCTCAAACTCGGCGATGCTAACCTGCTTGAGGCCAGTAAAGTTTCCATGCGGTTGCTGAGCCAATTTTTGAGGCAACTCACGGCTTTCCTCCAGGTTGAACTGAAAGACTTCGACCTCTACAAAGCCTCGCCAAAACAGCAGCAATTGGTCTGGACTGACCAGCAGCCAGCGCTGTCCGGTTCGCACCAGTGCGGCCTCGTTAAAGCCGGTTCGCACCACATGGAAATGCTGGCGGATCTGGACATTGTGGTTTTGCAGAAGTAGCTCAGGATTGTCCAGCTTAGCTTTGGGCTGGTTGAGATCGAACTTCTTGACCTGCCAATGCCAGCCTAAGAAACGGTGGGTGCCGGGACGCAGGACGCGCTTAAAATCGCTGCGGTGGTAAAGAATGCCCCGCTCGCTGGGTTTGATGTAAAAGGTTCTGAACATTATTTCTTCTCCTCTCCTCTGGAGAGCGACAGCGATGCAACGCTGGATTTCTCAGCACGCTTGGAGACTCATCACTGAATTGAATGTAGCACAAAATGTAGTATGCACGCTACATGAAATCAAAAAGACCCCACAATGGCTCTTGTTCACAGGGTTGGGCGGGCGATCGCAAAGCAAGCTTCTGTCGAAATCGCTTCTCCCTAGCTGGATTAAGCCTGAATGCTTCTGCCTCCATGACCCGTAGGACAGCTTGGCAAATTCATCAAACAAATCTGTCGTTCTTGGGACTCGTTCCCACTGCCTCGCAAGGCAGCAAGATGGAATATTAGAAGAACAGACTCAAGCTAGAAGAGAGGGCAATTCTTTTGGAAGCTCGCGTCGCGATCGCGCAAGCCCTCAACTGCTGCGGTACAGGTTTGATATTCCCGCCGAAGCAGGTTCATCTTGCCTATGCCACTGAACTGAGTATTGTGGGGTCTTAAAAGATGTGGATTCGAACCACAGCGGATTACTCCGCTTTACCAAAGGTCGAGGCTTTCGCCTCGGAACGCGTGGAAGGCGTTTAACGCTTAAAAGGCGTTGACTGATCCCAAATCAGTTGCCCATACCCAGGGCGGGGTGGTGAAAAGTACAGGAATCGAACCTGTTACAAGCAGATTATGAGTCTGATGCTCTACCAGTGAGCTAACTTTCAGTTGGAGCGCGATGTAGGAGTCGAACCTACGATCCTCCGTCACGACAACAGTCGGACGGATGCTTTAGGCCACTAAGCTAATCGTGCGGTGTTTTGGTGGTTCGCTTGAATTGTGGTTGGCGGTACGCGCCGAAGCAAAGCTTGGCGTGCCAGACAGGTATACAGAACCTGAGCCGCTGCCGCGCAGCAACCTTACGATCCAACTTCAAGATAACGCCTTGTAGTACAAATCGCTAGTAAATACTACAAAAAATCTACAGCGCTGACTTTAATCATCCTCATTGATGTCAACATCATCCTCATCATCCAAGTCATCATCTGGGAAATCATCCACCTGGCTCTCCTCTGGCTCATTTAAGCGGTTGCCCCGCTCTATCCAGTACTGCCAGTCTTCAATGGCCTCAGTGCTATCGTCATCGGCATCTAAGGGCTCTAGCTCCATGACGATCGCTGTAAAAGGTTCCTCGCCAAAGCTATCACTGTGGCGCACCTCCATCTTCATTTCATCGAGGCAATCCTCCTCCACTGCCAAGGAGATCACCTCTACATCATCATCCCCTTCTAGGGTTGCTTGAAAGGGAAAGGTGACCTTGCCATCCAGGTAGTAGTACCAAGCAGTTGCCCGTTCTTCATCGGTTTCTGTATCAATGAGAACTTCAGTTGCGATGCGTTTTTCGCGGAGGTCTTCAATCTCTACGATAGCCATGCCAAATCCTTATTGAATTCAGAACAAACGTGAGGGTTTTCGATCCCATTCAAGCGATGGATCGAGCAGATGATACTACGGCGTAAGGAAACTTAGCAGTATTTTGTGAGCCTTGTGACAGGGATTATTTTTGTAGTTTCTTAGCAGGCTGATGAGTTGCGATCGCCTCGGCGCTTGCTGACAGTCCAAAACCGTCCCCGCAAATCGATTACTGATGGTCCGAGCAATCGTAGTGCTGAGGAATAGTCCCTGGGTCAACGTCGTGACATTGGACGGGCGACGGTCTCGGCTGACCTTACCAAAGTCAATCAAAACGGGACGGGGGCCGTGGAGGCTCGTCTCAATGTGGACATGTTCGGTGATGCAGCGCAGGTCGCCATGGTCTAGCCCAGCCTGGTCGAGGTGGAAAGCTTGCTCCAGCAGGGATTGAAGTATGGCCCAAGTGGTCTCGAAGGTGGCAGCAGAACTATGGAGCCAGTCGATAAACCTAGGGCCAGCTAGGTATTCCATCAGCAGGCAGTCGTCGCTGTGGCTAATGAGCTGCGGGCCAATTTTGAGGGTGTTTGCAGTGGCGATCGCCTCCGCTTCAGCCCGAAAGCTGGTGCTGGGAGAATCACTGCGTCGAAGCTTGATGGCGCAGTGAGAATTGTTATGATCTACTAACATCACTAGCCCGCCATATCCCAAGCCCAAGACATGAAATCCATCGATGGGTTTGGGACCGTAGGGATAAACGCTATCGATACCTTGTTCCTTGAGCCAGGCCAGACGCTGTTGGATTGTTGCGGTATCACCCTGGGGATAGCTCAGTAACTTGCCCAAACCATCTGCAATCAATTGGTCCAGTAAGATTGGATTTCCAGCTTGATTGGATGAGAGGGGGGCGCTAGCTGGGAGCAGTTTCCCACCCAACTTCCCATCTGAGTTTGTTGTCGCCACTACCGAAGTCGCAGTTGTTGGAGTGGAGGGAGTTGCGCAGGTCTTCATCGCAGGGAAATGCGGTATGCAGATTTCTTAAAGGCTTGACCCAGAGTTGGCAGCTTGCCCTTTGTGTTGTCTAGGCTAAGGCCATATGGGTTGCTTTTATTGAATTCTTTAAACGGGATTGGAGTCGATTTGAAGTTGAAGTCTTTATGGCGAACCGGGATAACCTTGCTGCTGGGGGCGCTTGTGTTGCAAGCCTGCCGCACAACCGTGGATCGCAGCTCCAGCGATGCTGTTGCTCAGTCCCTTGCTCGTTCTAAAACCCTCGTGGCTCAGGCTGGCTGTGGGCCGGGCCGGCGCAGCAAACTTTTGCAGCCCTTCTCTTGCGATAGCATTTGGAATATGCCGATTGGACGGAGGGCTAAGTATGTCCCATCAGGCATTCAGATCCGCCCAGAAAGTACGCCTGGCGTGGACGAAGACATCATTGTGATGGAGCCCAGGGCACCGCTGACACCGGTCTATGAGAATTTCAAAGGTTGGTCGCGAGCCGCCCTAGAAAAAGGCCAGGCGCGCTGCGAGAAGGAAGGCAGAAAATTGATCGAGGTCCCGATTCCGCCCTGGTTCTCCGTTGACCATGAACAATGGACTACGCCCAATAATGCGGCGGCAATCTTACTGGCGGATGGGCGATCGCTGTATCAAACCCAGCCCTTTCATCGCTGTAGTGGATACAACTATGCCACGTCGCAATATGACTTTGGTGATCAGCAGACGGATGCTCCCTTTGTGGATATCTATGGTCCCGGCATTTCCGGTGCCCATGGCGGCAGCCGACTATCCAGTCTGGGCGGCACGATCCGTGTGGGAGAGTTAGCACCGGGGAAAAAAGTGATTCCCCATGCCCTCAAAGTCATCATCTGGGCCAAGCACCACATCGCCTATAACCAGGATGGCACCAATGGTTATCGCTGGCCTGCCACTGTGGCGGATAGCTATGCGGCAGAGGAATATGGTGGCACTGTTCCCGAACTAGAAATGGGAGCCTTGCTGGCCCTCAAACCAGATTTTGATATTGACCAATTGAAAACAGAGCCTGGCAAGATTGTGGCCCGCACCATGCAAGACTATGGCGCCTATGTGGTGGATGACACGGCCTGGCAGTTCTATGGTCTGGCGGTGGAGCGATCGCCCCGAGGTAATGTTCTCCGCTCCTTCGAACGGGATTGGAAATTTGGCTGGAAGCAGCGGATTGGTCATCCCTGGGAGCAAGACCTGCGGTTGATTATGAATTCACTCCATGTTGTGGATAACAATGGTCCCAATCGTATTGGTGGTGGGGGAAGGCCAAGAGCGCCTCTGGCTCCGGCGATCATTGATTAGAGGATGGTTGTGATGGCATTGAGGCTTCTATGAAATCCCACGTTCAAAGCAGTCATATTCAGCCTCTGGATTTAGAGTCGCTGGGAGTTGACGAGGCTGGGACAGAGGCCCAGCCTTTGCTCTCCTGCGAGCCTCTGAATCTGTCTCGCTTGGAAGTCGGTTTGGTGAAGCCTGGGACTTCGCGGCCTGGGTTAAGCGATGATGACCAGCTTTATGTGCTGCTGCGGGGGGGAGTGAAGGTCTCCTCTTCGAGAGGCGATCGCCAGCTCACAGAGCCCGGCTCTGTGTTGTACCAACCCGCCCAAACGGAATGTCTCATCGATGACTTAGGCAATGTCTCTGCAATCACCCTTAGGGTGAAGCTCATGGGGGCGAGACGTCAGAAGCTGGAGGGCTCCTTGATGGAGCCAGCCATTGCTTGTCCTAGCGAGGCAATTGCCCAGCATGGGAGTGATGTAGAAGGGAAAACCCTCGCCTTTGATGGGGAAACGTCTAGCCTAAAGCGCTTGCACTGCTTCTTTTTGACCCTGGAGGCAGGTGATGCTGTGCCGGTTCATCAGCATCGTGACCATGGCGTGTTGATGCTGGGGCTGGCGGGTGACATTGAACTGGAGGGGAACCGATTAAATTCGCCTAGCTTGATGTACTACAGAGGGGGGGAGCCCCATGGATTTGAGGTGTTGGACGATGGGGGATTTCGAGGCTTGGCGATCGAGTTCTACCGTGACCCGCCCCTGTCAGAAAAGCTGCGATCACTAGCCCGTAATACAAAGAATCGGCTCCGCCCTTGAGCCTTGCAGGATCCTTAGATCAGCCTTTCACACAAACGACCTGCCGCAGGGTTGCCACCACCTCCACCAAGTCATTCTGATTCTCCATCACTTGTTCAATCGGCTTATAAGCCGCAGGAATTTCATCCAATACCCCCTTATCCTTACGGCACTCAATTCCTTCTGTCTGCTGGATCAAATCATCCAGCGAATAGGTGCGCTTCGCCTTGGAACGGGACATTAATCTTCCAGCTCCGTGGCTACAGGAGCAGAAGCTCGCATGATCGCCCTTGCCCTTCACAATGAAGGATTTTGCCCCCATGGAGCCTGGAATGATGCCGTAATCCGTTTCGCGAGCGCGCACGGCTCCCTTACGAGTGACGTACACCTCTTCGTTGAAGTGGATTTCCTTCTCTGCGTAGTTGTGATGGCAATTGACCGAGAGGATCGGCTTCGTTGGCTTTCCTCCGGCTAAATGCTGCTCAACAATGCGTTTGAAACGCGCCATCATCACATCACGGTTGAATAGAGCATAGGCTTGAGCCCATTGCAGATCGCGCCAATAGGCTTCGAACTCTGCTGTACCTTTGACGAAGTAGGCCAGATCCAGATCCGGCAGCTTCTCCTCGGAGAGCTTTGCCAAGTTCTTGGCAGTGCTCATGTGGCACTGGGCCAGCTTATTGCCTATGTTGCGCGAGCCGGAGTGGAGCATCAGCCACACTTGATCTGCCTCATCTAGGCAAACCTCAATAAAGTGGTTGCCACCGCCAAGGCTTCCTAACTGCCGCTCCGCTTTGGTATGTCGATCCTGGACTCCCCGATGGAGCTCTTTAAAGCTCTTCCATCCGGACCAGTTCTGAACGGACTTTTCCACGTCCTTATTCTCATTGAAGCCTGTCGGAATCGCAGCCTCAATATCCTTGCGAATGTTTTTGAGTTTGCCCTCCAATTGACTGGCCTGGAAGGGAAGCTTGATGGCGCACATGCCGCAGCCAATATCCACACCTACAGCAGCGGGAACGATCGCATCCTTCGTCGCGACGACAGACCCGACCAATGCGCCTTTCCCCAAATGCACATCCGGCATGAGGGAGACATGCTTAAACACAAATGGCAGCGAGGCGACATTCTGGGCCATTGTGATCTCAGCAGAACTCAGAGCATGGTTCGCCCAAGAAAGGACGGGTTTTTCAGTCTTAAAAGGGACCTGTTGGTAGCCCATGATTGTTATTCCTTTTACAGTTGTCTAGGCCACCATCCGTCAAAGCAAAATCAGACTAGATGATGTTCTGCGGGGCCTAGCTTATTGGCTCTTTTATCGCTTGTATTATGTTGTAGTATGTCGAGGAGATTGGCAATAGGTATTTCTGTCCATTCCTCGTCAAGCTGTGGTTTTTCCTCGTTTACAGCGTCATTGCTCTGTTGGCATAGGAAGTTAATTTTTGTTTAATCTGGCCGGATAAAAATAAAACTTTACTGCAGCTTCTTATAAATTTCTGGCTGCTATGAATCCTCCGTGAAATCCGCTGGTTCGCTGAAGAACTTTCCCTTGAAATGGCTTAGTGTTGGTGAGATTCACGCAAGTGTCGTTTGGGGCTCCTCTGCTGGATATAGATATGGCTAGCTCAATTGTTTGGGAGCAAAGTTGGGAGAGATTCGGTGTTTAATCAATCCACAAAATTTGCGGTTTGGTTGTGCTGTTACCCCTGACTCCTATTAAATTGGGTCATTTGTATTGTCCGTTTGTGTATCCCTGCGGTTTTGAGCTGGTTTGGCTCAGGCCGATTAATTCATTTTTAATATTATGACTGCTGCTCCTAACCCCCACGGACGCGATCCGCTGACTCCATCTAGCGGTTATGCCAGATCGGATGTCGGGGTTGAGACCCAAGCCGTGAGTGTGGTGTCGCCTCCTTTCTCCAGTCCTTTGGTGAATGCCGAGGCCTCAGATTCGCTATCGTCTCAGGGGGATGCTTCCAGCTCCTCCGTTTTTCTGGGTAAGCGCGTTGTCCAGAGAGGCTTAATTGGGTTGGCTGCCTTGGGATGTGGTGGTGCTGCTTTAGGGATTTGGGGGAGTTCCCTCAGCTATCGCTGGCTCCATGTCACGACAGACTATGCCGTTGTCAATGGGCGCACGATTACGGTTAAAGCACCTGAGCGAGGCACGATTCAAGACTTTTTTGCTCGTCCTGGTGCGAGTGTGAGTGCCGGCCAACCCTTGGCTCGGATTAATTTCGTTGCCGATGACTCTGGCTTTGTCGGTGGAGTAGCGTCTCCGGAGGAGATGGCTTTGCAGTTTCAAGCTGCATCTTTAGAGCTCGCCGCTCAGCAGCAGGAGCTTGCCATGCTGGAGCAGCAGGCTCAGTCTTTGAATGTCCAGGCCAGTCAGTTGGCAGCGATGTCGAAGGACAGCGTTCGTCTGCAGCGCGAAGAGGATGAGCAGCTGCGCCTGCTGGAGCTACAGCAATTGCGTCAGCAGCAAGCCGTGCAGCAAGGAGCTGTGGAGCTGGCCAGTGCAAAGTTAAGCGAGGCTAAAACGAAGGCCAAGGCGGCTAAACAAGTTCATCAACGCTACAAGTCCCTTTGGGAGCAGCAACTCATTGCTCAGCAAAAGGTGGATGAGTTGGCGGCAGACTGGGAGATTGCCCAGGATCAAATCATTGCTCAACAAGCTGCCCTTGCGGCTGCCCAGCAGAAGGTTCAGATGACCCAGGAGCAGATGGCGATCGCCGCATCAGCGCCTTCATCTCAGCCTGTGGGGGATCAGCTGCGCCAGCAGCAGCTCAGCTTGAGCCTTCAGCAGCAACAGCAGAAAATTCAACAGAACTACCAAACCAGCATGGCGAAGATGCCTGGGCTACAGGTCAAGGTAGAGCAGCTCAAAAGCCAGATGGCCAAGGTCAATGGTCAAGGCCTCAATCCGATTCAGCCCCTGGGTGATTTACCTGCTCCCTTCGCCGGTGTCGTGTATCAGACGAGCCACGATGCTGGAGAGCAGGTGGAGCGTTCCGATGAATTGTTGACGCTTCTGGACTGTGAGGATCTCTGGGTTGAGACTCTCGTGACCAGCAAGGATGCTGAGCGGATAGATGAGAGCCAGCCGGTCAGTGTTTATTTGAAGGATAAGAAGGCCCCGGTGGTGGGTCAGGTGGATTTGATTGAATCGGTGAGTGGTTTGTCGGTGGTGCAAAACCGAGAGCAGCGGCTTCTGCCTGCGCTACCTGCCCATATGCAACAGCAGGCTCTCGCGCGAGTGACAGTGCGTCTTGCTCCTGAGAACCATGTTCAGGCTGCCAATCGTTTTTGTGGCGTTGGCCAGATGGCGAGTTTGAGTTTTGGGACCCAGCGTTCCCAGTCGAAGTTGCCTTTCTTGAGTGCGTTTTCTCCTAGTGCTGCCCAATAGGTTGCCCGAGATTAGGTTGACCTAGGAGAAATTATGATGAAAGCAAGATTGCAGAAACTATTGCCTTGGCTGCATCTAGGGCTGATTGCCTGGGTGATGTGGTTGGCCTTCAATCATATTTGGCATCTCAAGGCTTTGTACGGCATGTTTTGGGAGCTGCCTGCCTTTGTGGGCTTTGGCGTGATTGGCAGTTGGCGCTGGTCACTGTTATTGCTGCGCTGGGTGCGCGGCCAGTTCTATTTGCGTTGGACCTTTCGCCGTTGGCGTAAGCGAGCGCGCCAGGTTCCCCTGGAAGCTTTGCCGCCGGTTTGTTTGGTGGTGCCCACTTATAAAGAGAAGGACTGGATTACTGAGCGAGTTTTTCGGGCGATCGCTCGGGAAGCGCAGTTACTGCCCCAGGGACTGACAGTCTTAGCCAACAGCAGTAGCAACGCCGAAAACCAGCGCATTCGCGAAATCCTGGAAGAGACTGACCCCCAGCTCCAGTCCATCAACCTGATTTTGATGGTTCAAAAGGATGGCAAGCGCAAGGCCATGGCAGATGGGTTGGAGGTCTTGTCTGAGGAGGGTTTCCCGAAGCATGGTGTGATTGCTTTGATGGATGGGGATTCTGAGTTGACGCCAGCGACCCTGCTGCGCTGCCTGCCTTTCTTTACCCTGTTTCCTAAAATGGGCGCGCTGACCACGGATGAATTGCCTGTGGTCAAAGGCTCCTCCTTTTTCTCGGAATGGTTCCACATGCGCTTTGCCCAGCGCCACTATCAGATGTGTTCTGATTCGCTGGATCGTAAGGTCATGTGCTTGACGGGACGTTTTTCCCTTTTTCGGGCGGAAGCGGCTCTCGACCCTGGCTTTGCCGAACAACTGTGCAATGACCAGCTTGACGATTGGTTGTGGGGACGATTCAAGTTCCTTTCGGGGGATGACAAGAGCACTTGGTTTTGGCTGCTGCGTCAGGGCTATGACATGCTCTACATCCCTGATGTGCTGGTCTATTCCATTGAGACCCTGTCCGGTTCAGTGGTGGAACGCTCTTACCAGAACATGCGCCGTTGGTTCGGCAACATGCTGCGCAATAATGGCCGGGCATTGGCGTTGGGGCCCAGAAAGACGGGAGGCTTCCTCTGGTATAGCTTGCTGGATCAGCGGCTGAGTATGTGGACCTCTTTGCTCAGTCCTAGCTTTTTGCTAATTGCTGCTTTGCAGGGCCATTGGGTCAGCTTTCAGTTGATTGGTAGCTGGATTATTCTGAGCCGTCTGGCGATGTTGCTGGCGATTTTTGCGGGTCGGCCGTCTCATCTCAAGCTGCTGCATTTGCCGATTTTGCTATTGACCCAGTGGCTGGGCTCACTGGTTAAAATCTGGACTCAGATGAATCTGGTTAAGCAGAAATGGACCAACCGAGGTAACCAGAGTATTGATGCTGGAGGTGCAGCTTGGAAGTTAGGGCTGAAAGTCAATCTGTCGCGATTTTTGCTCTGGACCCAGGTGGCGAGTTTTATCATCGGTGTGCTCTGGCTAAATGGCGTGATGAACCCCATTGCCGATTTGCAGGGCTGGCAGCTGGAGAGCCAATACCAAGCTTCATCCCAGGGCATCACTCGGGTTCAAGCCATTGATTACGGTGTGGTTCCCCATGATGGTCTGGATGATGCTGCTGCCTTGCAGTCCCTGATTAATCAGTCTCAGGCTAAGCATTTAGAAGTGCGTTTGCCGATTGGTGAGTTGGAGTTTCGGCAGCCCTTAGAAATTCGTCGGGGTGACGTAACGGTTAAGGGGCAGGGTAAAGGCCGTACGGTGGTGCTTGTCCCCCAGACTGTTGTGTCTCAACAACAGGCTTCACGGGTGACGCTCGCTGGGTTGAACTCGGACGCGGTTGCTCAATCTGATGCTTTTGATCAGGTCATCCCTGATTCCATTGTTACGGCAGTGCCTCAGCTGCTCTCGCCACCATCGGATCAAGAGAACTTGGTGTTCAAGGACTTTAGTCTTCGACTGATGCCTATGCCGGCGGATGACCTGACTCAGGTTCTGGACCCCAAATCGGCTGCTTTGCTGGAGCAGTAGCGATTTAGAAGCCTAGGGAGTCTTGCTGATTTTGCTGACTTGGAAGTCAGCAAAATCGATATGGGTGTCTTGGGGGGTGGCCCAACTGCGATCGCCTCCGCCAAAGAATGTTGAAAAGAACACCCCATTCAATTTCAGCTCCGGTGTCGTGCGAAAAACTAAATTTTTCTGCTCCAGAACAAGGCGGCCATCCATCCAGATGCGAACCCAGCCATCCTTCTGGCCAGGCTGATTGAGCTGAACCTCTTGTTCGATGTGATGCCATTGGCCGGGACGAAAATGCCAGCTGCCTCGGCCCAGAGAAGTCCCGTAGGCTTCGCTGGTGGGGAGATAGGCATAGACCTCCCCTGCACCGCCTGCCCGCCACATCAACCGGGTTGAAAATCCATCACGACCGTTGGGGATATTGCCGCCGCTAGCTCCCTTGCCGCCGTAGAGGCCTGGTAATTTCCCGCCTCGTACAAAGTCAAAATCTTCTGGAAAACGAAGGTTATAGCTGAGTTTGAGTCGATCTTGGGGAGGGATGCCGAGGGTGCCATAAAATTGCCCGCCACCGGATGGACTGTCTTGGTTTCGGCTGACCTTGGGGCTGGCAGAGCCTGCGGGATAGTGGACGCGTAGAAGCCGGGCAAAGCGGTTGTCGCGATCGCCCATGACCTCAAAGTTTTCCTCCCCCCATTTGCCTTTTGCTTGGATCTGCCAGTTTGACTGCCAATCTCCTTGGAAGTTGTCAGCCCATAGAACGGAGGCTGCCATAGCCTGGTCTGTTTGCTCCTCAGTCATTTCTGATTGAACGGTCTCGGAGCGATGGCTTGTATTGTTGGCTGGTCTTTGGGAGTGGCATGCGCTTAAGAAGATGAGGCTACTCCCTAGGAATGCCAGGGCCAGGGCAGAGGTTCGAGCATGAGGTTTAGGGCAGTTAGAGAGTGGCATGGAGTTGTGCGAACGCTGGGAAATGAATCAGGAATTGATGGCGCTGAGGGGATTTAATCCATGCCGCGACTGAGGAAGATTCCACCCCAAATGCCCATGCTCATTAAGATGAGGCCGATGAAGGCATTGCCTAGATAAGTCTTGGTACTGGGGTGAAGGGTCAGGTTGAATTGAGTCTGGCTGGAGTTGATGAACCGATTGATTTCGGTTGTGAGCTCAGCCTGGCTTTGGGCATTGGGGCGAGGTAGCGGGAGCAAGGCAGATTTGGTGGGGGTATGGAGAGCCACGTGGTGGAGGTAGCTGTAACCTTTGCCTTCTTTGTAGGTATTGGGGATGCTGTCTGCTTTGGCTGAGGTCACGGGATGGAGGGTGAGTTGCTCTTGACCGTTGAGAAGCCGGGTTGTGATTTGGCAGCTAATAGTTTGGTCGAGGTTGCGATCGCATTTTAGCGTTGCTGACAGCACCATGTTGTTGATGGCGACGACGATGCTCAGCAGGGCGATCGTCATCAAGCCCACCCCTGCCGGTCCATCAATCAACCATTGCTTGGGTCTACGTCGCTTAATCATGGACTCTTGCTGGCCGAGTCTTGCTTGGGTGGCAGACTTGCACTAAGAAAGCTGACGAATCTCTGTTTGTTCCTGTCGAAGCTCTTAGACTGCGGTTAGTTCTGACGCGATCGCCCCCACTCTATGGCTTCCTCTCCCTTTCTAATCAAGCCCGGTAGCAAAGTTTCCCTCAAAAAACATAAGACCCAAGAAAGCGGCAAGTTTAAGGATAAGGCGGAAGCCAAGGCTGCGCTCAAAGTAGGTGTGGAGCGATTAGCCAAGTATCAGGATGTCCTCTATGCCTCCAATACCCATTCCGTTTTGCTGGTTTTCCAGGCGATGGATGCGGCGGGCAAGGACAGCACAATCAAACATGTGATGTCTGGGGTGAACCCCCAGGGCTGTCAGGTGTTTAGTTTCAAGTCTCCCTCTGCCGAGGAACGTGACCACACTTACCTCTGGCGTAATATGAAAGCTCTGCCCGAGCGGGGGCGGATCGGCATCTTTAATCGCTCCTATTACGAGGAGGTCTTGGTGGTGCGAGTCCACCCCGAGTTTTTGGCTGGGCAGCAGCTGCCGGAGGCACTCAAAACTGGCAAGGGGATTTGGAAGCAGCGGTTCCAGGAAATCAACAACTTTGAGGAGTATCTGACGAATAATGGCGTCATGGTGATCAAGTTTTTCTTGAACGTCTCCAAAGCTGAGCAGAAGAAGCGCTTTTTAGACCGCATCAATCGGCCCGAGAAAAACTGGAAATTCTCCCATTCTGACCTTAAGGAGCGTGCCCTGTGGGATGACTACCAAAAGGCCTATGAGGACATGTTGAGCAATACCAGCACCGAGGCTGCTCCTTGGTATGTGATTCCAGCGGACGATAAGAAGTTTATGCGCTGGACCGTTGCAGAGATTATTAGCGATCGCCTCAAGGCGCTCAAGCTCCAGTACCCCGAAGTTAGTGATGAGCACAAGCAGAGACTTCAGGAAGCCAAAGCTGCTCTAGAAGCGGAAAAGGATTAGGCGCTGCTTGATTCGGTTGATTATGCACTGGGGGCGAGGTCTGGGTCTAAGGCTCGTAAAAGCAAACCATTCTTGCAAGACAAAACCTCGCCCGGCTCGAAGGTTTCGGGCCATCGTTTCAACTCAGTTTTCGATAGGCCTAACTTCGACAGGCCTAACATTGACCTCATCCCTGAGCCCCTTCTACTGAGCGAGAAGCGGAACCAAATGCAAAAACAGGCTTTTCAGCAGCTCCGAATTTGCCCTAATTTCTGGGGAGAGGGCTGAGCAGCCTGGGCGAACTCAGGCATTGCTTGGGCGAAGCTTTGCTGTATCTGGGCTAATGCCTCAAGAGCAGTCGCTTAAACCGTGTCAAATAGCATTGTTTTCATATAACGCTCGGCCCACTCATCTCCGAAAGCCTTTTGCAAAACTCGCTTGGTCTTGTCATTTTCATGCTGCTTGGCGCAGTAGTAGCGCTGGGCTGCTAATAACTCCGCTTCTTCAGCTGCCGTTTCGACTGGCTTGGCGTTGGCGGCGTGCTGGCAGTGGATGGTGAGGTAGGCTTCCACTTTGGCGAGGAAGTCCAGTTCCTCATCCTCATCCATGGGGCGCACAAAAACGCAGTGGGGCGAGAAAATATCCCCCCAACCCGGTAGCTCCCGGTGCTCAGAAAATTCAGTCTCAGGCAATGCTGATAGCTGCATGTCGTAGATTTTGGGCAGCTCACGGGCAGCATTGATGGGCGACAAGTCCACGATCGCTGCGCTGATGCCTGCCTTGCTGCTACCCACCAAGTCATTGCCAAACATAGGGAGCGCGTAGTTCACCCGAGGAAACATGACGCAGTGAAGGATATCCAATGATGGACCGACCTTCGCCAACTCCAGATGTAGCTTACGAAACTGGGGCGTTTGGTAGCAGTGGTTCTCAATGGTTACCCGCTCCCCTTCCAGGCGACCTTCTACATAGCCGAGGTCCTCTGGCATCTCATAGGGAGAGAGGTCCAGGTGTTTAGCCCAGATGTACTCGATCCGGTCCGCTAGCTTTCGAACGAGGGGATGCTGTTGTTCTCGCAGCGAAGGCGTCGTTGGAGCTTGAACGGTTTCGGTCATGGTTTTGGAAGAAAAGGTCAAGCAGCGGGCTTAGGCTTTTGAGCTATGACACCAAGTTGAGCTTATGTCACCAGATTTAAACTGTAACGGACAACGCTCAGCGGGCGGAAACTGCGAATAAGGCCTCTATGAATTGTTACATTTGAATGGAGGCTTCGACAGAGACTTTCTCAGAAAGCGCTTTTCCAGGTGCTGGATAGATGGACTTTGACTGGATTGGAGCCTTTAGATTTCTTGCCCCATTGGGGGTGAGTCTCGGAATTTTTAAGGAATGAATCTCTAATGCCCAATAAAAAACCTGCTAAGGATCCGAATTATTCTTGGAAGGGGAGTCCCAATGCAGGCAAAGTCCTTCTTTTGGGGGCCGTGAGTCTAGCGGTGCTTCTTTTTCTAGCAGGGTTTGCTGGGTAAGTCCTTTCGGTCTACATCAAGGGGTGACTCATCTTGAATGAGTCAGCAGAGTGCCTGCATTCGGGTGAGTTTCCTGAGAGCTTGGGGCTCTTGATTTCGCGAGAATCCTGGTTTTTCGCTTAATTCAATCCGATGACAGCTGCTGTGCAAGAGGCTACTAAAGCCAAGCCCCGAACCGCTAAGATGGAAAAGCGGCTGTGTCTTAAGTGTGTTGCTGAATACATCTCTAGAAGCTACAGGCGTATGGTCCGGTTGGACTACTGAACAATCCCCAGGGGTTAGGAGTTATCGCATGAACATTGGCTGGGTTGAAGTAGCCCTAGTGGTTGGTTTGGCCGTACTTGTCTTTGGTCCCAAGAAAATTCCTGAGTTCGGTGCCGCCTTTGGCAAAACTTTGCGTGGCTTCAAAGAAGAGATTAAGGGCGAAGGAGAAGAGGTCGCTGAACGGGACGAATCAAAGATAATTGATCGTTAGCCAGCTAATGAGGCTTCCATTGACCGTCAATGCTGAAGTCTGCCTAAATAATTTCACTATGTTTCATTTCCTCTGACAGTCGGCTTATCCTGGGCAGCCTTAAAACATCAGGCGGCTAACTAGGTTAAATCACCTGCACCGATATTCACTGCAGTGATGAGGTCGGACTGTCAGTTCTGTCTGTTCCGAGGAGCGCTAGGCTTTGTCTATTTTCGAAGGAATTGGTTTAGAAGGATTGGGCCTGGAAGCGTTTGGTCTAGAGTGGTGGGCGATCGCGGCGTTGCTGTTCGTTGTGCCTAAGCTTGCTGTCGTTCTGCTCGCGCTGTTATTTCTGTTTGCGGAAAAGATTCCTGGTTTTGATACCTTCGCAGGGGGCCGAGTTAAGGCCTTGAAGGAGCACATTAACCGACAGCTCCAGGATAATGTGCAAAAGATTCGCCAGATTTTCACTGTCGCGAAGGACTAGTGCTAGGGCTACCGGGGCTTCCTATGGAGTGGAGCTCGGTTTCTCTGCTGGGGGTTGTTGGTTTACCCAAACGGTTGCTTCCAGCCTCGCTGCCAGTCTAATCAGGCGTGGTGTTAGCGGATGCGCGCTCCAGGGACTCTAACCACCCTTCTATGCCACCATGGCTTCTGCTCCCGTTTCAATCCAGTCTGATTTGCCTCAACAAACGCTTGAGGCGATTGAATCCATACGCCGTCGTCTGCGGGCGGGGCAGCAGCAAATGGCGGATTGGCAGGGGGGAGAGCTGGCAGTGTCAGCGGTGCCAGGTGCCGGAAAGTCTACCGGGATGGCAGGGGCAGCGGCCATTACCATTGCTCGGAATCGCCTGAATCTGAGGCGACAGCTGATTGTTGTCACCTTCACTCGTTCTGCTGCAACGAACCTGAAGGCCAAGATTCGTCAGGAATTGCGATCGCTCTCCTTCCCCACGACTGGTTTTTCGGTCAACACGCTCCATGGCCTGGCCCTTAGCATTGCCAATCGCCATCCCGAGCTATCCGGCCTCAACTTGCAAGACAGCTCCCTGGTTAGCGCCAACCAAAGCCATCGCCTCATCCGTAGCTGCATTGACCAGTGGATTGCTGATTCTCCTGCCGCTTACCAATCTCTGATTTTGGGGCAATCGTTTGATGGCGAGGAGACGGAGCGGTTGCGCCGCCAGGGCGTTTTGCGCACGGAGGTGTTGCCCAGCCTAGCGACGACGGTGATTCATGAAGCCAAGAGTTCGGGATTACTGCCCCCCCAGCTAATGGAATTGGCTGAAGGAGCCCAGGTCGCAACAAACTCTACAGCTAGCTATGACGTGTTGGCGATCGCCGCCGGTCTCTACGATCGCTACCAGGGCATGCTCCAGGGTCGGGGACTGATTGATTACGACGACATGATTTTGGCGGCGCTCAAAGTCTTGCGTGACCCAGACACTCGCGCTTTTTGGCAGGAGCAATGTTTCGCGGTGTTTGAGGATGAGGCCCAGGACTCCACACCGTTGCAGACTCAACTGCTAGAGGTGCTGGGGCGGCGAGCCGATCAGCCGGAGGCAAGCCCAGATTTGATTCGGGTGGGTGACCCCAATCAGGCGATTAATTCCACGTTTACCCCTGCGGATCCGATTTTCTTTCGACGATTTTGCGATCGCGCTAAGCCCAAGAATCGCTTTGTCACTATGAACCAATCGGGGCGCAGTAGCCCAATTATTCTGGATGCAGCCAACTTCGTTTTGGACTGGGTCAATCTTAAATATGGTGCCGATGCCATTGCACCGTTTGAATCCCAGCATATCCAGCCCGTTCCCCAGGATGACCCCCAGCCTAATGCCAATCCAGAGCCGGTCGGTCTGGGCTTGGAGTTGCATTTTCCCCAGAATACTGTGGAGACGGTGGGGCAGATTCGCGATCGCCTCCTGCAGTTGTTTAAGCAAGATGGTCGAACTCAGGCTGCGGTTTTGGTGCGGGAGAACAAGCAGGGGCGATGGTTGGCACAGCAATTGGCGGTGCTTCAGGATGACCATGACATTCCCATTTATGAAGTGGGGGCAAGCGATCGCCAGTCCGCTGTGCCCCGAGAGATCTTGACGCTGCTGCAATTTATCCAGCGACCCCATTCTCCCGATAACCTCAAGGCAGCCCTCGCGACCCTGGCCAAGCGACAGCTGATTCCACCTCAGGATTTGAATGTTTTGGCCAGTTCGCCAGAACAGTTTCTCTATCCTGGCCCGCTGGATGGGCCTCAGCCTCCCAAGGTTCAAGAAGCGAGACGCTATTGCAATGGTCTGCTCCAGGCCCGCCTGGCCCTGCCCACCTTGGAACTGATGTCATTTCTGGCGATGACGCTTAACTATGAAGCAGCGGAGCTAGCCACGGCGGATAAGTTGGCGGATCAGGCCCTACGTCGCGTGGGCGGTGAATTGTCTCTGGCAGCAGTGATTGCGGTGCTGGTGGATATCGTCAGTGCGGAGCGGTTTGATGGTGTGGATTTGGAGGAGGCGGAGTCTCGCTATACGCGGGTGGGGCAGGTGACGGTGATTACGATGCACAAGGCCAAGGGGCTGGATTGGGACCATGTGTTTTTGCCGTTTTTGCAGTTGCAAATGATTCCTGGAACGCCCTGGGTACCGCCTCAGGGAAAGTTCTTGGGCGACTTTACCTTGGCGGAGGTGGCGCGGGCGCAGATTCGCACCTATTTGCATGAAGCCGAGGCCATGGCTGAGATGCGATTGCCCAATTTAGATGAGGCTTGGAAACGGGCCTGTCAGTTGAAGCAGGGGGAGGAATTTCGCTTGCTCTATGTGGCGATGACGCGGGCGAAGCGACTGCTGTGGATGGGGGCGGCAAAGGAGGCTCCGTTTAGCTGGAGTAAGCCGGAGAATGTGGATGCAAGACCAGCTTGCCCAGCTGTGACGGCGCTGGCCCAGCGGTTTCCCCACTGTGTCGTGAAATAAATGCACTATGAAATAAAAGTGCGCTCCTGCAGCATGGCTATTGGGCAACAGCGCGAAGCAGTGAAAACGTAAGTTTCATCGGTGCTAAATTCAGATGCTCCAACTCAAAACGCAACGATTACTTCTGCGTCCCTGGGATGCTTCAGAAGCGGCGATCGCTTACGAAATATACAGCGACCCCATCGTCATGCAATATCTCGCTGAGGGGAAGCCTATGCCCAGCCTGGACTACACCGCAGCCAAGATTTTCCACTGGGAGAAGCTGATGGCGCAGCAGGAGGGCTGGTACTTGGCGATTGTTCCGAATGAGCCTGCTGGTGAAGCCTCCGTACCGCAGCCTCTCGGAACAGTCGTACTAAAACAACTACCCGATCCCCAAGGTAGGCCTACGGGAGATTGGGAGATTGGCTGGAACTTACGTCAGTCTGCTTGGGGACATGGCTATGCAACTGAGGCGGCTCGGTCGCTGATGGACTGGGGGATTAACGAATTAGGGCTTAGAGACATTTACGCCGTTGCCCAGCCTGTGAACGTGGCATCGGTGCGAGTGATGCAGCGGCTAGGCATGAAAGATTTAGGCCGAACCGGCAAATACTACGAGGGTGAGCTTGTCTTGTATGGCCTGCAAGTCATCTCTCCGGCCTAGCACAGTTGTTCAGGCCTTAGACAAGCAAAAGCCTCAACTGCGACGCGCAACTGAGGCTCCAACCAGATTATTGGCGAACTGAACTCTAGACGTAAGTGGTGCCGTAGCCACGCCACACGCCAACTAACATGCCATCCACTTCAAGGTTGATGCCAGGAACGACGATGGGCTCGTAGTTCTCGTTGGCAGGCTTGAGCACGATGTTATCGCTATCGCGATGGAAGTACTTCAGGGTGGTTTGTCCCTCAAAGCGAGCTGCGACGATGGTGCCTTCTTTAAGCCGAGAAGGGTCTTTCACTTTTCGCATAATTACAATGTCGCCCTGGTCGATGTGGGCATCGATCATGCTGTCGCCCCTAACCCGCAAGGCATAGCATTCAGGGTCTTGGAACACGTCACTGAGGTCTAGACGCTCGACGCTGTCCGTAAACACATCCACCATGCTACCGGCTGCGATCGCGCCCTGGAGGGGAATTCCTTTCTCGGTCAAAATCCGAATGGTGCGAGCCTGGCCCTCATCCCAGTCGATATAGCCCTTCTTTTGAAGGTGCTTCAAACGACTCTGAACTGGAGCGGGCGATCGCAAATCCATCGCTCGCATCATCTGGCGAATAGACGGTGCATGTTGATTCTCACCGATATATTCGACCAACCAGTCGAAGAGTTCTTGTTGAGGACCTGTTAGCTTTTCCATGGTGTCTGTAAGGGTTTACATCGTTCCCTAGAACACTTGTATCCTACAAATGAAGGATTGTCCATACCTTTGTACTAGTTGTTTGGGCGATGACCCAAATAATTTAATCTAGAACGTCTGTATCGCCTGGCGATGGCGGTTTTGGGAGGGTTGCCCTTACAGCTCTGGAGAAAGCGAACTGAGTGGTTCGTACAGCAAGTCAGTTGCGCTTACAGCAGCCCTAACAAGCTGACGAGTAGTGATTTTTGAGCATGGAGGCGGTTCTCGGCCTGGTCCCAAACTCGGGATTGGGAACCTTCGAGGACGGATTCTGTGATCTCTTCTTCCCGGTGGGCGGGGAGGCAGTGGAGGACGATGGCTTCTGGCTTGGCCAGTTTCATTAGGTCGTCGTTGATTTGGTAAGGGGTGAAGCGGGGGAGGCGATCGTCAGCTTCGTCCTCTTGCCCCATGCTGGCCCAAACGTCAGTGTAGAGGGCGTCGGCTCCGGTGGCGGCAGCTTGGGGGTCGGTGGTGATGGTGATTTCACTGCTGCTGTCGATGCGCAGGGCCTTGGCCTGCTCTACCACCTCGGGCAGGGGCTGGAAGCCTTCTGGAGCAGCGATGCGGCAGTTGACGCCAGTGAGGGCACAACCCAAGAGAATGGAGTGGGCCATATTGTTGCCGTCACCACAGTAGGTCAGGGTCAGGCCCTTAAGGTCGCCGAAGTTTTCCTGGAGGGTTTGCAAGTCAGCTAGGACTTGGCAGGGGTGGTAGAGGTCAGTTAGGGCGTTGATGACGGGGACGTCGGCGTATTTAGCGTAGGTTTCCAGGTCGGCTTGGGCGAAGGTACGGACGGCGATCGCATCCAAATACCGGCTCAGCACCCTTGCCGTATCCTGCACGGGCTCACCGCGACCCACCTGGCTAATGCTGGCATTGAGATCCAGAACGTTGCCCCCCATTTGGAACATGGCCGTGGAGAAGCTGACGCGGGTGCGGGTCGAAGCTTTGGAGAAGACGAGGCCGAGGGTTTTGTCGGTGCGAGGCTTGAGCTTACCCGCTTTGAGCTCGCCCGCCAGTTTGAGGAGCTCGGCGATCTCGCCCGCGCTAAGTTCCGCAAGGCTGAGTAGATTACGTCCGGTGAGTGCTCCCATGCTGTGTCTCCTCTCCCAGTGGTGCCAATGAATGTTGTGGTCGGTGCGATTTGAGTCGCAGTGATGGTTGCTGCGGCTCGGTTCAACCGATTTGAGAAGCTATCATCCTACGCCGAAATCGTGGCGCTACGACGG
>CALLPZ010000255.1 GCA_938015405.1 uncultured Pseudanabaenaceae cyanobacterium | reverse complement strand
CGCGTTCTCCGAGCCCTTAGGAAAGGCGATGCCGTAGAACTCTTCAGTCAACAACTCACCCACAACCTTGAGGTCGCTGAGGCCACCTTCATCAATGGCGTAAAGCGTCACTGGCAGGTCATTAATCACGGCATCAGCATTACCGTTGGAGAGCTCCTTGAGTGCCAGGGGGCCCGACTCAAAGGTCACCACATTGGCACCTTCAACCTTGGCCGCTTCGTCAGCACCTGTGGTGCCGATCTGCACAGCAATGGTCTTCCCTTCTAAATCTTCAAAAGAGTTGATGTCCTCGTTCTCTACTTGCACGGCGATCGCCAAACCCGCTTTGAAGTAAGGACGAGAGAAATCCACCGTTTCTGCCCGCTCCGCCGTAATGGTCATCGCGCTAATGGCAGCATCAACCGTTTGAGACTGGAGCGCTGGAATAATGCCGTCGAAGGGCAAGCTCTGGAACTCAATTTCCAGGCCCGCTGCTTCACCCACTGCATTGAACAAGTCGATATCGAACCCTTCAAACCCGCCCCCTTCAGCTTGGGCTTCAAAGGGAGGATAGGCAGGCTCCGTCGCAACTTTCAAGACATTGCTATCGGCAGCGCTCTCCCCCGTCGAGCCACAGGCCGCAACTGTAGAAGCCAAAACCAACCCACAGAAGCCCAGGGCAGAACGACGCAAAAACTTAGAGCGAGAAAGGTTAAATGTCATAGCCTATGGAGAATAAAGATGCGGGAAAGCTGAGTTGATGCCGGGGCGTTAGAAGCTAGGAATTAATGCAACAAAGCGACGTATTTCGCCCCTAGATTGACCCCGTGTAAATGCCTATCAGCATAGGTCAGCTTGAAAGCCAGCCCGTCGCCTTAACAGGAAGTTAACCTTTCCGTGAGCATTGCTAAATTTCGTTTTTGAGAATGCTACGCTGCATAGCATTCATCAGGGTTTGTCTATCTCACTTCATTTCAGGTTGGCTCAAACCTGGCTCCCGTTCTGTTTCCCACGATTCAAATTTGTCCTATGAACAGCACGGCCCCGGCGATCGCCTTTAATCAACTAAAAAAGAGCTACGGCCCTGTCTCTGTTCTGCGGGGAATGACGGGCCAAATCAACTCCGGCGAAGTTGTGGCCATTATCGGCTCCTCGGGCTGCGGTAAAAGCACATTGCTACGCTGCTTTAACCGTCTCGAGACCATCAACGGTGGCCAACTCACAGTCAACGGTATTGATCTATCCCAACCCAAATTAGCTCGGCAAACCCTGCGAGAATTACGCCAGCAGGTGGGCATGGTCTTTCAACAGTTCAACCTATTTCCCCATCTCTCTGTTCTAGAAAACCTCACCCTCTCTCCTCAAAAGGTCCTCGGCCAATCCAAAGGCCAAAGCCGAGAAAATGCTCGGCTCTATCTCGATAAAGTGGGGCTGATTGAGAAGGCGGAGTCTTACCCCGAGGAGCTATCTGGCGGGCAAAAGCAGCGTGTGGCGATCGCCCGCTCCCTCTGCATGAATCCTAAGATTCTGCTGTTTGATGAGCCCACCAGTGCCTTGGATCCCGAACTCGTCGGCGAAGTCCTCCAAGTCATGCAGCAGCTTGCCACTGAGGGCATGACCATGGTGGTAGTCACCCATGAGATGCAATTTGCGCGGGAGGTGGCCACCCGGGTGCTCTTCCTCAACCAAGGCCAAATTGAAGAGCAAGGCCCAGCCAAGGAAGTGATGATGAATCCCCAAAGCGATCGTCTCAAAGCTTTTCTCAGCCGCATCAATGGGGCAGGGCTAGTGGCAAAACATTGAGACACCTGAGACCCTCCTGGCTTCGCCTATAGCCGACCAAACTGCAACTTCCCGGGGCCAACCTGCCAACGCGGCTGTCCAGCCTCAGGGTCACGACTGGAAATGGGATGAATCGATGAATCTTCCTGTAACGGATCTCCAATCTGAGCCAGGGTTTGATCGGTGGTCAAATACAGGTGCTTCAGTGCCTTGCCTTTATAAGCCCGCTGAGTCAATTTCCAACCCGGTAGCAACTCAATCTTGGCAAAGTCCGCCGCCCCCTGGCTCCGCCCAATGAGCAGACTGGCCTCACCCTTCGTTTCGGGCTTACCCAATAGCAGCAGGTCACCATTGTGCTCAATCAGTTTCAGCTGGTAGTACCAGTTCAAATCCTTACCTGCCACACGAATGGAATAGCCACCCGCATTGGAACGATAGTCACAAAGACCTCGCGAATCGAAATCCAACATCACAGGGTCTACGAGGGTCGGCGCATTGCCCTGCTCTTTCCAGCAGGCATCCTTATCGCCTAACTCTTCAAGAATCACCAGACGGCGATTACCATTGCGACGATCCGGCGCGGCCATCAACACATAATTCTCTTGATCCAAGCGCTGCTGGGAGAAGTTGTAGCCTGCATCAGCAGGGGAGCTAAAGGCAGGAGATAGTAGCAGCGGAGCGGTAATCGCAGCAACCTGCAAAAAGCGTGAAAAACTCATGGATACGGCCTAGAGGAGCAATGCGGGGTCAGTAAATTGGGGAGCAACAATTCACTGACCTCCTTATTCAGTATCCATTCGTATCATTTTTTATCCGTACAAAACTATGTTACTCTCAAGCACATTTGCCATCATCCAAGCCACCTCAATAGGGTCTATGACTGATTAGTCATGGCTTTCAGCCAATGGAAACTGTTAGTATTTTTTTTGATTTTTGTAGAAATATTGCGTTTAGAGATGAGTGCTCACTGCTACATTCAGGCCCTATCGCAGTAGCTGATGCATCATCTGATTGGCTTGGCTAGCGTAGCTTCCCCCAAACAAATTGAAGTGATTGAGGATGTGATAGAGGTTATAGAGCGTTTTGCGCTGTTTGTAGCCAGGGGCTAAGGGCCAGGTTTCTTCATAGGCTTGGTAGAAAGCCGAGGGAAAGGCTCCGAAGAGTTCGGTCATCGCCAGGTCCACTTCGCGATCGCCATAGTAGGCTGCGGGATCAAAAATCACCGGCTCGCCATCAGCAGTGACAGCGGCATTGCCCGACCAGAGATCTCCATGGACGAGGGAGGGTTCAGGGTCATGGCCATTGAGGAGCACTGGAATGGCATCAAGAAGGCGATCGCCATTTTCAAACCGTCCGCCATTTCGATTCGCGAGCTTGAGTTGATAGCCAATGCGATGTGTGCCCCAGAAATCTGCCCAGTTTGGGGTCCAGTCGTTAATTTGGGGCGTATCGCCAATGGTGTTGTTGCGATCCCAACCAAAACCGCGATCGCTAATTGCCAACCGATGCAGTCGTGCAAGCTGTCTCCCCATTTCAGCCCAGCAATCACTGCCCCCGCGCCCCCTGAGGTCCAGGTCTTCCATGACGATAAAGCTATTGCTGCTGGTGCTGCCGTGACAAATGGGCCGAGGCACAAGGATGGCCTGAGCTGATGCCATTTGCTTCAGACCTAGCGCTTCGGCAGCGAACATCGCTTCTGCCCCGGCACTGTTGACCTTGAGGAAGTAGCTTTGGCCTGCACCGTTGCTGATGCGGTAGGCCTGGTTGATGCAGCCACCGCCAACGGAGGAGCGATCGGCAATCTCAAAGCGTTGGCCGGTGACTTGGCTGATCTGCTGGGCGATTTCAGTCCACATAGTTACGTTCAGAAGTGAGAGGGCTGAGGTATTAGGGCTAAGACTGCGATCGCACCCACTGTCGAAAAGCCCGGAGAGCCTTATTGCGCCCAACCTGTTCGCTCAATCGCAGATGTTCCACCATGACCATAGGCAAAGGCAAGCCAGGGAAATTAGGGCTCTCAGCGACCGTGACATACTGGCCATCCTGCAAGGTCTTAATCGCCATCTTACCTCGCTCAAATTGCCACAATTCCGGCACGCCCAAAGCAGCATAGAGAGCAGGATAAGACCGAGAGGTCAGGTCAATCTCTAGGGCCAAATCTGGCGGTGGATCGCTTTCTAAGTCAATTCGCTTTTTGCCCCGCATCGCAGGCTCGTTTTGAATATAAAAGCATTGGTCTGGCTCAATCCCCCGCTCCCCAACTTGCTTAAACGTTGTAGAGCCCAGGCTGCGGAATTCAATGTCCAGCTCTTCCATTAATGCCTTGAGCAAATCACCAATAATTTCTTTGGCATCTTCGTGCTCGGGCAAAGGCATGGCAATTTCCAGCAATCCATTGTCATAGGCTAAGCGAGACGCACGGTGGTCTCCCAATTCATCCAAGATGCTCTCAAATTCAGCCCAGCTCACGTCATGGAGCAGCATTCGCTGACCCGGCAACACTTCAAAACGGCGGAGTTCTAGCAACATAGAGAATCAGAAACGTAAGCGACGCCATCAGCTCCAACGACTCTCCTCCAGCTTAATCTGAGATCAGTTGCTGGCCCAAATGACGCAAAATCTTCAGCACCTCAGCAAGCTCATTTGCGGGCGCATAAAGCGAGAACGTTCGTGACAGGGCAAACTGCGGCGAATCTCCCTTCTCAAGTTTCACAAACGCAAACTCAGCCCCATTGGTCAGCAGGCCAAACGTGACAGGCTGAGAACTCGCCAACATGTAGCTCAGTGCCTGGGGCAAGGCTACATTTAGCGAAAAGGTCGTCATCTTGGCCTCGATCGCCAAAACCCACAGCTGCCCCGACACCACCAATACATCCACCGCACCGCGAATTGTTGTGCCGTCGCCATCTGTACTGGAAACCTCAACCACCGCCTCAGGACGAATGCGAAACGGCGGCTGATAAAACTCAGCCAAGTCCAACAACCGCGACAGCACTACCATCTTCACCGCTTCTTCCAGCAGGGGCGGTTCTTCTAGCAAATATTTGAAATTCGAACGGATACGCGCGATCGCAGCCAAATCAGCTTGAGACACTTCTGAGTCAACGCCAACCCACTCCGTAAAAAACTGAGGATTCTCAGCCTCAGAAACATTGAAGCGCTGGCGTAGCTGGCTCAGCGTTACCTTACTTGCTTGTAGAACCTGAACCATGGCTATCCCAACCAGCTCACCTACAGCCTTAGCATAGCCACTTTATTTCTCTTCAGGCCGAATCACGACCAAGGTATAAGCCTCAGGATTGAGGTACTTCTGAGCCGCTGCCTGAAGGTCGTCGGCAGTGATACTGCGAATGATATCGGGATAGTCAAAGGCTGGCTCCAAGTCACCGATCAGCGTCTGATAGTAGCCATAGAGACCTGCGCGATCGCTAGGCCGTTCATTGCCAAATACAAACCGATTCGCGACCTGGGTCCGCACCCGAGAAATCTCCGCCTCCGTCACGGGCGTATTGCGCAGACGATTCAAATGCTCAACAATCAGCGCCTCAACAGCATCCAAGTTCTCAGCCTTCAGCCGCGCCGAAATCGTAAATAGTCCCTGAGCCCAATAATCTGCATTACTGGCAGAAACAGACGTCACCAGAGCACGCTGCTCGCGCAGATCCTGAATCAACCGCGACGTACGCCCCTGGGACAAGATCGACGACAACACATCCAGACCATAGGTGTCATCAACATGCTGGAGCCCTGGCACCCGCCAGCTCATCATCAACCGCGTTTGCTGCAAGGAGGGATCAGTAAACTCATAGCGGCTAATTTGGTTCAGCATGGGCTCTGGCAACACCGCTGCAGTGGGGAGCACCGGGCTGCTCGTGCGCCGCTTAAAGTGCTCTGGCACAGAGCGCTTCACCGTTTCCACCATCGTCTCGACTGGCAAATTGCCTACGGCCACAATGGTTAGGTTCTGGGGGGTGTACCAACTCGCATGGAAATCCCGCATCTGCTGGGGCGTAACCCCTTCAATTACCTCAGCAGGCCCGAGCACTTGGCGACGATAGGGCAAGCGATCAAAGCAGCTCTCAATCATGTGGCGATAGCCCCGACGCTGGGGGCTGTCTTCAGAGCGGAGAATCTCCTCCAGTACGACTTGGCGCTCCGGCTCAAAATCGACATCGGGGATCGTGGGATTAAACACCAGGTCTAGTTGGAGCGGTGCCAGCTCCTCAAAGTCCTTCGGC
>CALLPZ010000254.1 GCA_938015405.1 uncultured Pseudanabaenaceae cyanobacterium | reverse complement strand
CCATCTGTGGGTAGTGCTATTGGAGGCGCTGCAGATACAGTGCAATCCACGATGGTAGTCACCATGACTCCATCAGGTCAGGTCAATGTGGCTCTTGAGAAAGCAACCCCTGCCCCTTAGCCTTGGGGCCCCCAGTGACACAATCGCTCTATGTTGGCGCGGATGGGCCATGGGTTGCGAATGATGGATTACTCAGGGTTAAGGAAAGGGACGTTTTACTTTTTGGATATCCTCAATCCCCCTAAGATGAGGTCTTTTTCTTTTTCGTCCGCTCAATTTTGCGCTTCCGTTTCCTAGAGGCCAGCATCCCCTTCTCCACCGGAAATCCAGCCGTGGGAATGATCTGATCCTTGCGCGCCTCTTCCGCATCACGTAAATCAGAATATTTCAACCAGCTAATGCAATCCACTGGGCAGGTATCAATCGCCTCTTGGATCACCTCTTCACCATCACCATCCTGGCGAACCACCCGGGCCCGGCCATAGTCCGGTTCAATAAAGAACGTATTGCGAGCCACATGGGCACAGTGGCGACAGCCCACGCAAGTAATCTCATCCACATACACCCCGCGCTGACGCAGGGCGCTACCCAACTCTGGCTCTAGGCCCGTGCGATCGCTCCCTCCACGCAAAACACCTCCCAATTCTGGCTCCAGCTCAGATCGCTGCTGGAGAACAGAATTAGGAGGTAATGAATCCCCTGGCATCGGACTAGCACCAAAATCACCGGAAGAAAGGGGCGGAGTTTGAGCCATGGGGATAATAAGGATTAATGGACTCGACGAGTATGTCAGCGGCAAAGCTTCATCGAGAAACAATTACCGCTAGACCAATCCTAGGAACAGTACAAACGAACGGAAGACTTAACCGTTCCAACGCTGGAGCACGAGGCGCACCGTACCATCTTGGTTATTGACCTGTTCAGAGACCTGAAAGCCCTGATCAACAGTGGTATCCAGCACAGTATTCACAGCATAACGCTGGGTAACCTTGCTCAAGAAACGATTGACCGTTAGGGGTTGCTTCCAATACTGAAGATCGGCAACCAGCTCATACTCTTCACCATTCCAGCCAAAGCCAACGTCATAGCCGTTGTCTTGCTCAATCACCACTTCAGCTGTGCGAGTGTCGCCCTGATAACCACGGACAGCGGATGGGCCAGACTTCCAGTCCACCTGCAGGTCAGACAACGCCTTCTTCAGAGCGTTGAGGTCGCGGATTTGGGTCTTGATACTGCTGAAATGTGACATGGCAATGAATGAGATGGAGAGATTTAAAAGCTAAAAAATCAAAAGTCAGCGGCAAAGCCTACCACTGGCTCGCTTGTGTCGTTACGGACTCAGAAGCGTCCTGGGTCGCTTGAGCGAAGAATTCCGAAGAAGGCTTTTGGTCAATGACACGACCTAGCTTTGCTTCGATAGCCGCTGTAACCTCAGCGCAGGAACGCCCCACAATGCCAGTAACCTTTTCCTCTACACGCCCGTCGGGGTAGATGACGAATTCCAAGGTTTCCATAGCCATGGGCGCTGATAATCCCTTAAACGATGCTCTAGGCAATTACCTGGAAGGGTGACTAAATCAACCAACCCATGGGCATTGGAGCTAGAGAACACCCATCAAACTCAAAGAACTTTATGCATTAAGTTTGATGTTCCATTATGAGAATCATGCTACCAGGATCTTCTAGATTTAGCTCCACAATGTAGAGATAAATTACAGATTTTGAAGGTTGTCTTTCATTTCACCCAGAGGAAAGTTCCACCTCCATATCACCCCTCGTAAAAGCGGTCTTCTCTGATACAGGTGGCAAAGAAAATTCGTCTTGCTCCCAGAATTTATTCGGCGCAAATCCTAGGACAGACCAGACTCAGCGAAGAGACTACCAAAGAAGCCCTTCTTCCTGTAGCGCCTCGATCATCTGCAGCGATCGCGGATCACCCAGCTTCAACAATGCACTCTTGGCATCCTCGCGGACGCTCATGTCCTCATCCTCAACGAGGGTCTCAATCAAAGCATCCACCGCTGTGGCGTAGACAATATTGGATGGGAGATTGACACAGAGTTCTCCCACGGACCAAGCACAGTTGCTCCGCACCACCGCCATACTGTCCTGGCGCATGGCAGCAATTAGGGGGGGCATGGCTTTAACGGCCGATTCAAAGTCCATTTCGGGGAGCTGCCCCAGGGCACTGGCTGCCCAGAGGCGGACCGCTGCAATATCGGTTTTCAGCGCATTTAGCAGAGGGAGAAGAGCCCGGCGATCGCCGCTGCGGCCCAAAGCCCAGACAATTCCCTTGCGGACATAGCCATTCCAATCCTGTTGGAGCTGCTCAATGAGCGCAGCCACGATATCTTCAGCTGCTGGCTGCTCCGCACCTGAGGGTTTGGCAGAGAAGGCAATATTGCGACCTAGGGCATAGGCGGCACTCACCCGAGTCATGGGGCAATCCCCACGAAATAACGTCAGCAGAGGCGCCACAGCACGAGCATCTTCGATTTCGCAGAAGGCACGGGTGGCAGTCATCCGCTCCTGGGCATCGTCGGAATGAAGCAACGCCAGCATCTCATCAGGATCTAGCGCTGGCTCCTCCTCGGGAACCTGAGACAGCGGATCAATATCTTCGAGGGAGCGATTAAGCTCATCCACCGAATCGAGCAGGGTTATTTCGTCGTCCATAGCTTGACGGTTGGAATAGCTTGACTTTATCTCACCACGGGAGCGCAGGGAATGCCTGACAGGCGGGGAACCTCTCGCCCCCGTTTCACTGCATCCCTAGATAAACCCTGGACAGCCACCCAGGCTAATCCGATGGTGGACCTAGGGGCTTGACCAAAGCAATGGACTGGGACTGATAGCCTAGGCTGCGATAGAGGTTCAGCGCCGCAGCATTATGCTCAAACACTTGGAGGCTAATCTGGCGATCGCCTCGCCCATGGGCCCAGGCCTCAGCTTGACGCATGAGCGATCGCCCCAGCCCCCTGCGACGATGTTCAGGCTGGATATAGAGCAAAAAGATATGGGCATGGCGCAGGCCCGAGACCTGATCGGTCGCGGTCCCCATCCACAAACAGCCCACATATCTCGGTCGTGATCTCCCGACCAATCCTTGGCGAGCCGTCGCGTTGAGTGCAGTCCCTGCTTCCAAGGAAGTGCCAGGCTGGGGTAGTAACTCAACCCACCACAGGGGGGTTTGGGCCGAGAAATAGGCCTCAATCGTTTGGGCTAAATGGCCAAAGTTTTGCAGGGGATAGAGCTCTTGGTAAGTGCGCCGCATGGTCTTGAGCAAGGGGGCTCGATCTAGGGCAGAGCCCTCGCACAGTTGATATCCCGGTGATGTCTGCACCAAGTTCCGGGGGCATTCCTCAACCATAGTCTCGCTTTACTCCGGAATATCCACCCATCGAAGACCCCACCTGATAATTTCTGACCCACAGCGAATTGGGTCGTAGCGGCATCTCTATCTTGATTCACTGACAATCGAGGTCATGTGCAGTAGGCAACGACGACTACCCCAGCCATCCTGTCCCCTGGGGAAGCCATCCCAACAGAACCGTGGAAACGGCCGACACTGGCTCATCCATCACTGCAGGCATCGCCATATCAGAAGGCATGAAAATGCGAGCGCTCACTGCTGCCAGAGCCAGAAAGAAGATAGCAAAAATGAAAAGCGGCGCAATGTATTGACGGAAAAAAGCCATGGGATTCGAAAAAACGGTGTTCCTATCCTAGGTTGGATTTAGTCGCGAAGGATACGGGGAAAAGACCATTCCCCGGCTGGCAGAACCTAGCTATGGGTGAAATTTGAACAGCATCTAGCTGAAATGGAAGGAAGGGCTGGGTTGGAACTCATAGCAGGATGCCTTGGCCAAGGCCCCCTGAGTCTCCCGACTGGCATCGGAGACAAAATTACATACTCCCACCAAGAAGGTGAAACGCAGACCATCATGGAGCTACTGCAATGTGCTGATTCGGCAAGGGATCACTCCGCCGCCACACTCAACATCACAACTCAGCCCGGCTACTCCAGCTCGCAATTCCAGCCTAGCTGGAGCAAAAGCATTGGCCTGAGCTTCTAATCCAAACCTAAGGCTTGACAGCGCTATGGCTTCACCGCGATCGCTCAATGGATCTGGCCCTGAGTCGGACTCCCATGCCCCTGCATCAGCGACAACGCCAGCGCTAGCCAGAGAGACAAACAGCCAGGTCCGAAACCTCACCGCCTGGCACAGTCTCTCCCAAGACCAAGCTTTAGAACAGCTGCAAAGTAACAGTAGTAACGGTCTCTCTAGCGAGGCAGTCCAGGCAGCTCAACACCGTTACGGCCCCAATGCCCTAGAAGAACAGGCCGGGCGCAACAAGCTACAAATATGGATCGACCAGTTCACCAACATCATGCTGTTAATGCTGATGGCGGTGGCCATCGTTTCGGCCCTGATGGACCTGCGCGGAGGGCATTTCCCAAAAGATGCCGTAGCCATTAGTGTCATCGTCTTGCTCAACGGCATCCTGGGCTACCTGCAAGAAAGCCAGGCAGAGGAAGCCCTAGCGGCCCTGAAGCAGCTGTCATCGCCAACGGTGCGAGTGCTGCGCGATGGCCAAAATCAGGAAGTAGAAGCCACTGCACTCGTGCCCGGCGACATCATGCTGCTGGAGGCAGGGGTCCAAGTCGCTGCTGATGGTCGACTATTGGAAGCGGCAAATCTCCAAGTGCGGGAGTCCACGCTGACCGGAGAAGCAGAAGCGGTCATCAAGAAAGCGGATCTGCGGTTAGAAGAAGATGCGGCCTTAGGTGATCGCCTCAACGTGGTCTATCAGGGCACCGAAGTCGTCCAGGGCCGAGGAAAAGTCCTGGTCACCAGCACTGGCATGGGCACGGAGCTGGGGCATATCGCCCGCATGCTGCAAAACGTGGAGGAAGAAGCCACGCCCCTCCAACAACGCATGGACCACTTGGCCAAGGTTTTGGTCTATGGGTCGTTGGCGATCGTGGGGGTTGTGGTGGTACTCGGCATCCTCTTCTACGGCTTTGACAAGTTCGAAGAACTGCTGGAGGTCTCCCTCAGCATGGCCGTGGCAGTGGTGCCTGAGGGATTGCCCGCTGTGATTACCGTGACCTTGGCGATCGGCACCCAGCGCATGGTCAAACGCAATGCCCTGATCCGCAAGCTGCCCGCCGTGGAAACCCTGGGCTCCGTCACCACCATTTGCTCCGATAAAACCGGCACCCTGACTCAAAACAAGATGGTGGCTCAGATGATCCGGACCCTGCGCCATGATCTGAAGATTTCCGGCGAAGGCTATCAGCCCCAGGGGGATTATCAGCTCACATCTAATTCGGGTGACCTTGCCGAGGCGATCAACAGCGTTGAGGTGCAAACGCTACTGCTCAACGGTCTGCTGTGCAACGATGCCGGACTGCGCCAAGGCGATGGGGGCGATTGGGAGATCTGGGGCGATCCCACCGAGGCAGCATTGCTCCCCCTCGCAGCTAAAGCAGGCTATTGGCGGGACAAATGGGCACCTCGGCTACAACGCATTGATGAAATCCCCTTCTCCTCAGAACGCAAGCGCATGAGTGCGATTTGCAGCCTCAAGGATTGTGAGCAAGACGCATTTCCCCTCGCCGCCCCCAAGGAAGCCCCAAATCAATCGGCCTTGATGTTCACCAAGGGCTCCCCCGAATTGGTCTTAGCTCGCTGCCAAAGCGTTCAGGCAGGGCAGGAGACATTGGCACTGGGCTCAGAAGAACGCCAAGCCATCCAGAACCAGAGCGAACAGCTAGCGGGTCAAGGCCTGCGAGTTCTAGGCTTTGCCTATCGAACCCTACGACAAATCCCGAAGCAGGAGATTGATGAGACTTGGGAGGCAAACCTGACTTGGCTAGGCCTAGTGGGTCTGATGGATGCTGCAAGACCAGAGGTGGCAGAGGCCGTGGCGCGCTGTCGCCGTGCTGGGATCCGTCCAGTAATGATTACTGGAGACCACCAGTTGACCGCCCAGGCGATCGCCCAAACCCT
>CALLPZ010000253.1 GCA_938015405.1 uncultured Pseudanabaenaceae cyanobacterium | reverse complement strand
GACATTAGTTAAGGGGCGACTGGCATCCAGCAAAACCTTGCCCCGGTGGGCCAAAGCGCCAGAGGTGCCACCGTCCAGATTCATCGCCTCATAACAGCCCAGGTCCTTCATGGCATGGGCCTCTCGTTCCAGCGTCATGCTAACCAGGAAAGTCGCCAAGATTAGCTTATTGCCGCTCTTGGGAAAGCCGATCGCCGTCCGCGATCCCACACCCAATACACTGGGATCACGAAATCCTTCGCTCTTGGGCGCAATCCAGAACTTCCCTTCCCGCAACAGCCTCGGCCCTCCTGTCAAGGAGAACCAATGTTCATGCCAGTGGGGTTTTCCATCTGTACGCGCCGTCACCATTTCTAGCTTGCGGTCCTGTCGCAGGCCCAGGGTGGTGCCGTAGTTCTCCCAACGGCTGTACTTCAGGAAACGCCCCTCAGCAACCATGTTGCCCATGACTCGCTTTTGATGGTCCTTGCTAAAGAAAGTTGCATTAGCAAGAACAGCCGCAGGATAGCGCTTGATAAAGCCCGAGAACTCTTCGTCTCCAACGGAATGCTTATTGCTATTGGCCCGAGTCGCATTCTTCGCCAGACCCAACGTAATAAAGGTCTCTGGATCATCTAGGTCAATAATCGTGCGGTACAGCGGAATGCCCTTAATGCTGATGCGCTCCACCTTCGCCGGACTAGAAGGCCTGGCACTCACAGCTTCGCTGCGAGGCTGGGCATGGGGTGGAGACACCTCTTCAATCGCAGAAACAGGTGTCTTCACAACTGTGTCCATCTCAGATGGATTCAGTTGTGGATCTTGCAGGGCTTGACTACTAAGCGGTACCGCAGAATCGCGGGGCTGCAAGCCTGCCAATAGGGGATCTCGTAAGTGCGGGGGCCACCCCTCTGTGAGTCCTACCGCAATGGCATACCAATCGAATTGCCAGAAACTCGGACGGAGGCGAACCAAATTGACAAGTAGAAGCCCCCCGAGAAGTAGAAAACCACGGCGGCTCAGGCGCTGAGAGAAGCGATCGCGCTCATGGCGACGGCGGCGCTTACGGGCCAGAGAATAGGAATTAAGGGAACGACGGTGCGGATCGTGCTGAGCCATGGATGGCGAAACGGTGTAACCGAGAAGATTCAGATGGTTGAAGTTGTATTCATTACTTTACTCAGTCGTTACGAAGCTTCCACCAAAGGAAATAAATCACAACACCCAGCTGAACGGGCACTAACATTGCCATGGGTTTGAGACCCGTAGAGATCTCCAAACCACTAAAGGTACCGAAGTAACCAGCCCCCAGGATACTGAGTACAAGCGCAAGGATCATTTTCTTCGGGGTGAGGGAGCGGGACATCCATTTTCTCCTCGTGATAGAAAGCGCAAAATAACGTTGTGGGCAGAGGCTGTGGGCATGGGAAGCAAGCTTTCAGACTCTGCCCCCCCCCAAAAAAAACAAATTCAGTCCTCCCAATTCAGTCGCCTAAACTTGGCGATTAGAGCTGCAGGACTCCAGCTTGGATAAATCGCCAGCTCCCTAGGGCCTCGATCCAAGCCGGGACCGTGGCGTAGCCAACCCACAATCGCAAGCCGTAATAGAACAGCATGGCGATCGCCAACAACGCCAATCCCAAGGGATAGCGCCGAAGAACCCGCCACAAATTCCAACGGTGCTGCAGGGGAGCACGGCAAGCCAGCTCAACCCCGGCCTGCGCCAAACTCCCTGCAAAGAGCAGAAACAACAATGGTCCAAAGGCATGCCACTGAATCGCCTGGAGCCAGTCTCCCTGGGCGATCGCCACAAAGGAGCGCGTCAGCCCACAGCCTGGGCCAAAGAAGCCATAGGTGTGCTGGAACCTGCAATCCCCCTCAGCCATGGGCAACAGATAGCCATAGGCAAAAGCGCCCACCAAGGGCACTGCAGCCAAGGCCATCACAGTCCAGCGCCAGCCAATGCCCTGGGCGGAAAGGCGCGATCGCACTTGAGAATTAGCAGGGGAAGTCACAGGCATCTCAGGGAGCGGTGTAGGCCAAAAGCTGGGTTCGGGCGCTTAAAACCAAGGCTTATTACCAGTGATATAAGTCGCGACAAATTCCTCATCGGTCTTGGTCAGGTACATGATGCCTTCAATCAGGCCAATCACCCCCATGGCCAGGGGCGCCAAACCGGGTAGGACAAAGCAAGACAGCAAGATGCCAGCCAAGCTAGCCCCCAACATGATGCCGCCCTCTTTGTTGTAGCCCAGGACAAACTTATGAACGCCAAAACAGCCCACTATAATGCCACAGATGCCCGCGATGATCTTCTTATCCGCATCATTGGAAGATGGTGCAGGTGAAGGTTCGGGAGTTGGGTTCGGGGAATCAGTCATGGACTTTACTCCTAGTTAGTTGTTAATCAATAGGCAGCGAAACGGCCCCCTAGCGCAGGCCCATCATTCACCCACGCCCAGGAGAACTCTCAGTCATGTAGGGGATGATTGCCCAAACTATGCAACAGCTGAGGGGTGATCTCCTCGCCTTGCGCCCCTCATCCAAGGGACCAATGGGGCAGGGCCTGTCAGACCTGGCAATGGGGATGATTGATTCAACTAGAGGGTTCCCAGAAATTCCTTGTGGGGCTGAACATCGCGCAATTTTTTAATTTTTCTTTTTCTGACCAATAATCCAGCAGGCCAGAGATTCCAACCGCTCTCGATGCAAAGGCTCAGGCAAAGCCGTATCTATGAAATCAGCCAGGTTAATGAGTCAAAGAAACGTAATCCCCGACTTAAATCATCCTTAATAAGGAGTCAGCTCCCTAAAAAGCAAGTTATTTTCATGACCGGCAGCGCTAGCAGATCCCGCTAGTGTGAGCGTATCTATGCCATTACAGTGGCTAGCGAGTCTTCATTCAGCCTTGCTGAAGGGCGACCTCAACGCGATCGCCAAATCTGCCTTCGCAGAGCTGGCCGCTGCAACTCTGGTGTATCCCACACCGCCCACCTTTTCCACCATTTTTCAGGAGATATCCCATGGGTTGGTTAAAAAGAATGTTCAAAAAGGACAAGCCCGCTGCGGCTTCTGTTTCCCCTAAGGCAGCTGGTAAAGCGCCCGACGGTGGCGACATTGCTGATTGCAAGCTAGGCCTAGAGGGTGAGTTTGACGAGAGCGGTCTCGCTAAGCGCGTTGCCCTGGCCTATGACAATGATGCTGCTCTCGATGATGAGGACCGTCTGTGGGTCGCTCAGCTCAGCAGCAAAGTAGTGCTCAAGGGTGAAGTTGCCGACCAAGCGACCCTCGACAAGATGGTCAGTGTCGCCAAAGGCGTGAAGGGCTGCACCGATGTAGATACCAGCGCTGTCACAGTTGGTTAACATCTCAGTTCCATTGAGATAAGGCGCAGGGGCAAGAGCAATCTTGCTCCTGCGCTGTTTTAGATTGCTGGGACACCAGCGACAGCACTAAAACCAAATTCCCGCAAACCAGTTCATCCATAAGTTAGGGGGTAAAACCATGGGCATGTTCGACATCATCGCTGGAGCGATCGCCAATCCCAGCACCCAGGGCAGCAATAGCCAAGTCGGCAACATCCTCAATGTCGTCCAACAGGTCGCCGGAAGCCAAGGTGGCAACGCCGCTGCCACTCCCGCCCTTATGTCCACCGTGGGCGGCTTCGTGCGCTCCTCTCTCCAAGAAAAACGCCAAACCCAAGGCAACGATGTCGTGGAAGGCCTGATCAACCAATTTGCAGGCACGAATCCCAATGTGGCCGCAGTCCAGGCCCTATTTAATCAAGGACAGCAAAGCCAAGTCGCTGAGGCCGTTGCCCAAAAAACTGGCATGAACAGCCAGGCCATTGTCGCCATGCTGCCCGTCCTCGTGCCCCTGGTGCTCAACCTGCTCAAAACTGGCTCCAGCAAGGCTGAAAATGCTGCAGCCGGTAACCCAGTGTTGAATGCATTCCTCGATAGCGATGGCGATGGTGATGTAGACCTGGGCGACATCATGGGACATGCTGCGAAGTTCATGTAGACGTACTAGTCATCGGTAATGGTTGATCGAGACGGTGCAATGAACCATTACCAACTGTCCCCCGCTCCATCGGGCCTATGGCATCGGTTGCTGCCTCTTTCTCAAAGTCCCAACATCGGGGACAGGGTGGGAGCAGATTTACAACGGGCTTGCAAGAGGTCCAATCGCTCATCCCTCCTCACCCTGTTCGTTCTATGACCATCTGTGTGTTCGGCAGCCTCAACATGGACATGGTGATGCGCATGGTTAAGCTACCCATTCCCGGCGAAACCGTGCGTAGCAAAGACTATGAACTGCTCGCCGGGGGGAAGGGTGGCAATCAAGCCATCGCCGTCGCCCGTCAACAAGTCCCTGTGCAAATGGTGGGGCGGGTGGGCTACGACAGCTATGGCAATACCCTGCTCGACAAGCTGGAAACCGAGGGCATTGGCGTGGACGGCATTGTCATGGACACCAAGGCCACCAGCGGTCTTGCCATCATTGCAGTCAGCGACACTGGGGAGAACCACATCATCCTCAGTGCGGGGGCCAATGCCAATATGGGCATGGAAGATGTGGCGCGTCTCAAACCGCTATTGCCCAAAAGCAAATACCTCATGTTGCAGTTGGAGATTCCCCTCAAAACCGCCACTGCTGCTGCCAAGGCTGCCAAGGAAGCCGGGGTTAAGGTCATCTTGGATCCAGCCCCCGCCACGGCGATCGCCAATGAAGAACTCTTCGGCCTCGTCGATATCATCACCCCCAACCAAATCGAAGCCGGTCGCCTCTGCGGCTTCCCAGTGCTCAGCCCCAGCGATGCCCTTAGCGCCGCCAAAGCCATTCAAAAGCGGGGCATTCCAGAAGTCGTCGTCACCCTAGGTGAGCACGGTTCCTTCTGCGCCACCGCCGATGCTGCCCTAGCCGTCCCCCCTTACAGAGTTACCGCCCTGGATACCACGGCCTGCGGCGATGCGTTCAATGGAGCCATGGTTGCTGCCCTGTACCAAGGTCGTTCCTTCTTCGAAGCCTGCCAATGGGGCAACGCCGCCGGAGCCCTCACCGCCCTCCGCCCTGGCACCCAAGTCTCCATCCCTCACCACTTCGAGCTTGAAGGCTTCCTCAGCCAACATGCCGCGCAAACGGATGATTGATGCTCGCGAGCCAAACCCTCTGCCACTGCTGAATTGGGTCTCAACCTGCCATGACTGATGCATCATCAACTCGACAATCCATCCCCCTAATCATCGACTGTGACCCTGGCATTGATGATGCTGTAGCCTTACTCCTCGCCATGGCATCCGCCTCCCTAGAGATTCGAGGCATCACCACCGTCGCCGGTAACGTCAGCATCGAAACCACCAGCACCAACGCCCGTTGCATTTGCGAACTGGGGCAGCGGTCAGACCTCAAAATCTTTCCTGGCTGTCCCCGTCCTATGGTGCGCCCTGCCATCGTCGCAGCCCATGTCCATGGCGAAAACGGCCTGGGCGGCATCCACTTCCCCAGCCCTCAGCTGCCGTTACAACAACGTCATGGCGTGGACTTCCTGCGTGATAGCCTGCTCCAAGCCTCCAGTCCCATCACCCTCGCCACCCTCGGGCCACTCACCAACGTTGCCACAGCTCTCATCCAAGCGCCTCAGATGGCCCAGAATCTGGACCGCATCGTCATGATGGGCGGTGCTGTGGGAGCAGGCAACGTCACTGCCGCCGCTGAGTTCAACTGCTATGCCGACCCCCATGCTGCTCAAGTTGTACTGCATACTGCTGCGGAATATGACGTACCTGTCGTCGTGATTCCTTTGGATGTCACCCATACCGCGATCGCCAATCCAGCACGCCGCCAAGCACTACGCAACCTCCACAACCCCGTCGCCGAAACCGTCGCCACCCTGCTCGACAACTACGGCCTGCGTGAACAGCGAGACATGGGCTTCAGCGGCCCTCCCCTGCACGACCCCTGCGTGATTGCTTACCTGCTCCAGCCAGCATTATTTGAACTGGAATCTGTTCCCGCCACAATTGAAATTACCAGCCCACTCACTCAAGGAAGATTGGTCATTGACCGCAATAGAGAGCTGGATTTACCCGGGCGCATTGAGCTGGCGACAAGCATTGATGCAGAGGGTTTCTATGGATTACTGACCGAAGCATTGGGTCGGTTTAGTTAGGATAGACACATCCGAAAACCTCCCCCCAATGTTCTTCTTCCTCTCCAAATTTATCCCCCTTCTCATCTATCCCCTCGGCCTCAGCATCCTTCTCCTCAGCCTCGGCCTCTACTGGCTCAAACGCCATCCCCGTCGCACCCGCATCGCCATCGCCAGCAGCATCGCCATTCTCTGGCTCAGCAGCACTCCCCTGCTCCGCAACGCCCTGCTCCTCAACCTTGAACAGCAAAATATTCCTGGCGAGCTTCCTACCGCTGACGTCATCGTCGTCTTAGGCGGCGCCACTCGCTCCCCCATCCATCCCCGCCCAGCCGTCGACATCATGGAAGCGGGCGATCGCATCATCCACGCTGCCCAACTCTACAAACAGGGCAAAGCCCCCAAAGTCCTCGTCAGCGGTGGCCGTATCGACCTAGCAGGAGCCACCTCCTCAGAAGCCGAAGACATGTCCCAGCTGCTCCAATTCATGGGCGTCCCAGACAAAGACATCCTTCTAGAGCCAGAATCCTACAACACCCGCGAAAATGCCCTCTACAGCCAACCCATCCTAGAAGCAGCTGGCCTAGAGAAGATTCTCCTCGTAACCTCCGCCATGCATATGCCCCGCTCCCTGCTGATCTTCCGCAAGCTCGGCATGGATGTTACCCCCGCAGCCACTGACTTTCTCATCGCTCAGTCAGAGCGCCCAAGCACCTCCCGCGCCCGCCTCATCAGCCTTCTTCCCGAAGCTGAGAATATACTCTTCGTCAGCCGCGCCATCAAGGAATATCTCGGCCTGTTCGTCTATCGGCTCAAGGGCTGGGCCTAACTGACCTTCCCAGAAAAATCTCAAGCACTTTTAAGCCCCTATTCATCCCCGCTACGGGGCGTAACGCTATGATAGTTGGCCCCCCTCCTAATTCATTCTTAGTGCGCCCCAGCGCCCCTATTCAGCGTGCAGGTCCATATCTCTCTCCGTCGGCTCGTTCTCCTCTTAGTCGCAATTTTAACCATCCTCGCCATTGCCAGCAGCGCTGTCCAAATCGGCAAGTACGTTTATGACTATCGCGAAGACTGGACCCGCATGATCAATATGGATCGGGAGATGAACCTGCCCACCTGGTATGAGGCAGCCCTCCTCGGCGCCAGCGGCTCACTCTTGGGCATCATTGCCCAGCGAAAGCAAGAGCTCAAGGATCGGTTCAGCCGCGACTGGAAACTGCTCTCCCGCATCTTTTACTTCATGGCGATCGATGAAATTGTGGGAATCCACGAGCTATTCATCCTGCCGGATCTCGCCGATGACCTCCAGCTCCCCTGGTTTCTTCATTCCACTTGGGTCATCCCCGGCATGGTAGTCGTTGGCCTCTTTATCAGGCGCTTTTGGCGCTTTGGGAAGCATCTAGACCCAACAGATCGAAAGTGGTTAATAGGCTCCCTCGCCCTCTTTCTCTGCGGCGTTATGGGCATGGAGATGGTGGGCAGTACCTACGCTCAATGGCAGCACCAACAGAGTTTGGGCTATGCCATGCTCGCCACCCTAGAGGAAGTCATTGAGATCGCTGGAATGATTGGTTTCATCTATGGCCTGCTCAACTACCTCAAGACATTCCAGGGCAGTCTTCACTTTGAGATCAAGCTGCTGCCTTAGAACCGACAGTGAGGCCATTGCGATGGCAGTTTTCCCTGCCGATTAACTGAAAAGCAGCCCCTCCCGGAGCATTTGGGAGAGACTGCTTTGAAACTTAGACCTACCTGGTATAGGCCTAAATCATGCGGGAAATCAGGGTGGATGATGAAACCACAGCTGACCAGCTCATTGGACTGACAACGACAGTTTGAATGAGTCCCGATACACCACTCGAACAAACGAGCAAAACCTCTAGATCGTCCCTGATGAGAAGGAGAGAGGCTAACTGTCCTCTCGCACCCAAAAAAGGGGGAGATGGAGCAGGGATTCACCACCTGGGAAGGTGATACGTCAATCCACTTACGTAGACCTACTGAAGCTAGGCTAACGGCAGAAGCCTGGAGGCTCAAGCCCATTCCCAGAACCTTTACTGAAAAAATACATTCTGGATTGGGAGAAACCAGAGCAGGCAAGAGCTTAGCAGGGCCTAGTCGGCCCAGAGAAAGGGCCATGGATAGGGCTTAAGCTCATTTTGCCATTGAAGTCTGGCCAGCTTTATTCAGAGAGACATATCTACATCGATCATTTATGTACCACAGGAGAATCAGAGCCTGGGAATTCAAAACCAAAGAGAGTCTCCTTCAATTAGTGACCAGTTCCCCCGGTCCAATCTGCCCGGCGCTGACGCAGCTGAGTCTCCTCAAGAATTTTGCGATTGACCGCTAACAAATCAGCAATGAAAGCAAACAGCCAAAGCTGCACGCCGATAAGTAGCAAGATCGCCGCGAGAATGAGGCTAGGAATACGAGTCCGATCGCTGCCTAAGCCAAAGAACACAAGCCAGCGAATTCCCAACAACAAGCCCAGACCAAAGGGAAAACTACCCAGCAAGATAAAAAATCGCATGGGCCGATAGGTCATGAAAATACGCAGGATCGTAAACAGCGATCGCCGCACATAGGTTGGGATACTCTTCACCAGTCGCGAAGGCCGCAAAAAGCCATTGGTCCGGATGGGGACCCCCACAATGGACATCCCTCGCTGTCCCGCCTGAATGATGGTTTCCAGGGTGTAGGTATATTCGTTAAAGACATTGAGCTGTAGCGCCGCCTCTCGGCTAATGGCCCGAAAGCCACTCGGCGCATCGGGAATCTGGGTACCGCTGGCCGTCCGTACCACCCAGCTCCCCAGCTTCTGCAACAGCTTCTTCACCGGAGAGAAATGCTGAATCTCTGAAATCGGCCTTGCCCCCACAACAATATCGGCCTCGCCACGCAGGATCGGCTCTAACAACTTGGGAATATCTGCTGCGCAATACTGATTATCGGCATCGGTGTTGACAATAATGTCTGCCCCCGCACGAACACAGGCCTCTAAGCCCGCCATAAACCCCCGCGCCAAGCCCTGGTTATAGGGCAGCTGCACGATGTAGTTGACGCCACAACTTTTAGCCACCTCGACGGTGCGATCGCGACTGCCATCATCAATGATGAGCCACTCCACCACTTCCACCCCAGGCACCTCGCGAGGCAACTCTGACAGGGTCAGTCCCAGGGTGCCCTCCTCGTTGTAACAAGGGATCTGGATGATG
>CALLPZ010000252.1 GCA_938015405.1 uncultured Pseudanabaenaceae cyanobacterium | reverse complement strand
TCCCAGTCTGTGGAGAGTCGTGAGGATCGTTGCCCTGAAGCTTTGACCGGGCTGTGAGTGGGCTGCCTGCCTGAATTGTTTAACTTACGTGAGCTAGCTCTTTGGTTTGCCTGGCTAGCGCTATGTTAAGCAATGTAAAATAAAGGCATCTTTGCGACTGGGCCCCCCATGTTAAATCGCCGTTCTTTTTTGCTGACCCTTGCGGGCGTTGTTCCTGGGGTCACCTTGTTAGGGGCTACAACTTCTCCCCTACCAGCCCATGCCATGGGGGGGACCCTTCCTGTGGTGGGTGAACCCGCTCCTGATTTTGCCCTGCCTACGAATACGGGGAATGGCGAGATTACCTTGGCGGATTATCGCGGAAGTTGGGTGGTGCTCTATTTCTATCCCAAGGATTTCACATCGGGCTGCACCCTGGAAGCTCAGCGATTCAAAAAGGATTTTGCGCAGTATGGTGAGCGCAATGCTCAAATCTTGGGTGTGAGTGTGGATGACGTCGATAGCCACGCTGAGTTCTGCGATGCTGAAGGCCTAGAGTTCCCGCTGTTGGCCGATGTTGATGGTGCTGTCAGTAAGGCCTATGGGTCTTGGTTAGCGCCTTTCTCGATGCGTCACAGCTTTCTGATCGATCCCGAGGGGATCTTGCAACATGTGTTTCTGGCGGTGCGACCCGCGATACACAGTCAAGAGGTCTTAGAAAAGCTGGATGAGCTTCAGGTCGCCTAAAGCCAGCGAGTGGTTCTTGGGAATGTAGAAAGCCCCGGCTTCTCACGATTGAGAAGTCGGGGCTTTTGTTTGTCAGCTTGGCAACCGTTTGGCTGAAGGTCTATCTAACCGAGAGCGACGGACTGACAGATTTTGTCAGCAAGCTCGGCTTCCTGTTGATGCATCTCCACGATCGCATCTTGGAGAATCGCTTCACAGCTCATGCCTTGGCGATGTTGAGCTAACCAGCGTTGGGCAGTGTTGCCTTGGGTGAGGGTTTCTTGCAGTGGGGAGAGGAAGCAGTTAAAGCCTTGCGCTTTGGCGAGGGGCCAGAGGCGATCGTAGAGGTCCTGAACCCATTCTTTGGCAGTCAGGCTGCGGCCATCTTGCCAATGGGTGAGCTTGGCATCAAGGCTGTCTTGTGCCACTGCTGCTTCGTTTTGGGCAGTAATTTCTAGGAGCTCATCTGGGGTAAAGCGGCTAGCTGTCAGGGGATCCAGGTTGGGTTGGGTCAGCATTTGCTGGATGCGAGCTTCTAGCAAGGCCATGATGGCGAGCAGTTCAATGGGGTTGGTGACCAGATCGCAAATTCGCAGTTCCAGGCGATTGAGGTCATAGGGGCGGCGATCGCCATTGGGCCTAACAGATGTCCAGAGGTGACGCACGCTTTGCATGGTGCCTAGCTCAAGCTGACGTTCCACCCAGCGGATATGGTCGATGTGGCTGGCAAAGAGTGGCACATGCTTCGGCGTTTGGGGGAACACCTGCCAGCGGCTGGAGTGGTAGCCCGTGGGCTTGCCATCTAGGAAGGGGGAAGCTGCACTGAGGGCTAAGAAGAGGGGAGCCTCGACGCGAATTAAGCGACAGGCCTGCATGAGCTTCTCGGGATCCTCAATGCCGACATTTATATGGACACTGGCCGTGACGACATTGGTACCGTAGGTCTGCTCAATGTAGTCGTGGTAAGGGTTCTCGGGTGCTGAGCGGTGGAAGGTGCTGCTGTCGCCCAGGGAGAGAGTGCTGCCGGGGTGAAGCGTATAGTCACCTAGGGTTTGAAGATAGTTGCGTAGGCGACGACGGGGTTCCAACAAATCACAGAGCATGGGCTCATAGCCCCGGCGAGGGTCTGTGATGTATTCCACGTTGCGACTATCGGGCTCCCGGACAAAGCCTTCTAGATCTTGGGAAATGCGGTCAGAGAGGCCAACGATCTTGCCTTCTGGGGTGCCGGTGTAGAGCTCGATTTCAAAGCCTTTAGTCAGTAACACCGCGTTGATCCTCTCTGATGAAATATGGATTGGCAGTCGCTGGGGAATGGCTCGATCCAAGGGAGCCAGCTCCAATTTAATAGGATGCTTGTCTCCAGTTTGCCCGGTTATCCGGTCGGTTTTCTCTACCCTCCCCGCTTCTTATCCTCCCCCAGGATGCCGCCTCTGAGGGCTTTTAGCCAAAATAAAGCAGAGAAATATGTTTTGACTGAGTCGTTTATGAGCAAAGATTTATCTCTTGAGCTTCTAGTTTGGACGGGATCTATGCTGTCCTGATGGGTTGCCCAGAGGTGCTTTCAAGAGATGGCTGGGTTTAAAACGACATCGAGGGAGGAAGGAGCTGGGTTCCTTTCTCCCTCGATGGAAGTTCTAACCTTGGAATGCGCTTCAACAGCGCAGTGGTCTAGGACTCTTGATTTTTCAAGGCTTCCAATTCTGCCCTTAGGGAGGAGACCTGATTGGTCAGGTCTTTGAGGTCCTCGGCGACATCAGGTGCTGCGGTTGTGGCAGTGGTGTTCACTGTGGTGGGGCCGTTGGAAGGTTGATTGAAGCCCTGTTGGGAAACCCAGGCATCCACCGCACTGCGAGCTTCCTGCTCCGTGACTTCGCCCTTCTGTTCCCATTCTTGGGAGAGGGATTCAAAGTCGGTGGTGAGACGCTGCATGTTCTCATCCCATTTTTGAGCGTCTTGCACGCTCTCCACAAAGGAAGCCCCTGCACCGATGGCCATGCGAAAGCCCTTTTGCAAGGTTTGAGTGATTGGATCTGAACTCATGGGTTCGACTCTCTGGAGGAGGATGGACATCAGCCCGATTTTAGCGCAAGGATTTCGTCATCGGTATTCCTAAAAGGTAAGACCAGACTTCGTCCTACCTTTTGACCGACTGATGGGAAAGGCTGTTTCGGGCTGCTTCGAGACTGGACTTTAGTATTGGTCTAAATATTGGCCCAGATCTTCTAGCATTCGGCTGAGGTCGGTTTCGGTGCTGAGGCGCATGCGATCGCTCTTCAGCGTCAGCAGAACCTTGGCTGCATAGGGTGTGGGCCAAATGTTGGGGTTACAAAACACTTCGACGCGTAGATCGCCGGGGTGCTTGTAGTCGAGAGAGGGCAAAGGAGCAGGTCTACCTCCGCCAGCTCCAGCAGGCTTGGCGGCTAGGGCCTTGAGCCGTCCCATCAGTTCGTGAAGAGCGGCTTGGAGGGCACGAGCATCGGATTCGGTACAGTCGAAGGCCACGGAGCCCTCGGCCAGGTTTAGCGTGAGTTGGGACATGGGAAGTAGATCTCGGCGCAATCTCTCCATTTTAAAAAGTCATTGCTCCGATCTACGCCTCCAAACCTTAAGACAAATGGACAGTCTGGCGATCGCGGAGGTGATTGCATCTTGGGAGGTAGGCTCCGCGAGTCTGGATTTTGGCCATGTCACTTAAATTTAGAGGGGGGATAACCCGAAGGTCTGAGGGCTGAAATCCCGCTTGAGTCGCGCTAGGTTGGCCAATTAGAATAAGGATAGGAATATTACGCGATCCTTAAAATTTGCTTCCGATGCTGATATCAGTCTGGTTTGCACTGGATTGACTCGGACCTTTCCCTTGCGATAGCCCTTACCCGACACACCATGGCCTCTCAACTTAAGCGACCAATTCTGATCGGTGGTGTCGGCCTAGCCACGGGCCTTTGGCTTTTGGAGAGTCTAAGTGGCACGGGGATGGATGGCGGCTTTGGCTTAACGGGCATGGGGGCATTGCTGGTGGGAGCTTGGTGGCTCAAGCAGCGCTCTGCGGGGGAGATTGAACGGGTGCCGGAGATTCAGCTGCCCCAAATTGATCGAGCCATGGTGGAAGGGGCGATCGCCCAAACTCGGGAAACGCTCAGTCAGCTTGAAGCTGAGACCACTTCCCAGGAAACCCAGGCTCTGGGAGGGCTGCAAGCTCGCCTGAATCAACTCACTAGGGATCTAGATCGCCAGGAGCTGCGCTTTGCCATGCTGGGTGGCCAAGCAGTGGGTAAGACGACCCTGGCTAATGTTTTGGCTCAGCAGTGGCGACCTAAGGGCGTCACGAAAATCAGCTTTATGGATACGCCCCAGCTGTTTGCCACAGCGTTGACCTCAGATGGTGACACAACCGATATCACCACAGCAGCCGATTGGGCCGTGCCCCAGTCGGTTTTAGCGGCAGACCTATTGCTCTTTGTCACGGCTGGGGATGTCACGGATACGGAGCGGCGTTGCATTGCCTGGCTCAAGGAGCGGGTGGCACGCTTGATTGTGGTGGTGAATAAGCAAGATCAGCACTTGCCTGTGCAACAGGCTGCTGTACTATCCCAGGTTCGCAAGAATTTGCGAGATGTTTTACCCACTGGGGATGTGGTGGCGATCGCGGCTCAGCCTGCCCCCATGCGTTTGCTGACCCAAGATGCAGCAGGAGAGGCTCAAGGCCAATCTCTGACTAGACCCGAACCTACGCTATCTCTGCTCCTGGATCGTTTGGACCAACTGATTATTGCGGAGCCTGCCCAGGAGTTGATTTGGGCTACGGTTTGCCACAGCGCCAATGCCTTGGCAGAGGAAGCGAAGGCTCTGCTCAATCAACTGCGTCGCCAGCGGGCTAACAAGGTGATTGACCAATACCAGTGGGTTGCGGCGGGAGCGGCCTTTATTAATCCAGTGCCAACCCTGGATTTATTGGCGACCGGGGCAGTCAATAGTCAGCTGATTCTTGACCTCTCGAAGATTTATCGTCAGCCCCTGTCTACGGACCATGCCAAGACGATGGCGACGACCCTAGCGGAGATGTTGATTAAGCTGGGGCTCGTGGAGGTGTCGAGCAAAATGCTGGGCATTGCCCTGAAAACCAATGGCGCAACCTATGTGGCTGGGGGCTTGATTCAAGGGGCTAGTGCCGCTTACCTCACGCGGACGGTGGGTAGCAGCTTGATGAAATATTTTGAAGTGCTGGAAGTGACGGGAGAATTGCCTGAGTCGCAGTCCATGGAACAGCTGAAGCAAATGGTGCAAAAGGCATTCCAGGCCAGTCGGCAAAGCCCAGTGTTGCAGAGCTTTGCCAAGCAGGCTTTGAATAAGCTGAAGCAAGAGCCGCTGACTGAACCTGTCTCCCAGGCGAATTAGGTCAAGCTGACAATTGTGGTGGTGGACTGGGTTTTAGAGACGGGAAGCTTGGATGGAAATATCAGCCCTAGCCCAGCTTTGGGCAAACGCTTGCTCAGCATCTGTTGATGGCTGACCCTGACCCTGTAAAGCTTGCTTTAGCCCCGTGAGTGACCAGCCATTGCGAGGATGATCGCGCAACGCCTCTCGATAGACTTCCTCTGCTTCGCTGTAGCGTTCTGCTGCCAAGAGAGTTGCTCCCAGCCAGTGGCGAGCGGAAAAGGGCAGTTGCTCCGGCTCGTCATAGACAAGTTGATCTTCCAACTGAATAGCCTGGGTTTGAGCTGCGATCGCACCCTCCAGATCACCCTGCTGCTGTTTATTCTCCCCTTCTAAAATGCCTCCCACAATTACTAGTAAATCTTTGACTGGGCTTTGGCGGAAGACTGATTGGGCTGACTCTGCATTGGCCTTGAGTTGCAAAAGCAATTGCTGAGCAGCCTCTAGATTGCCCTGGCGGAGTTGGCTGTAGCCTTGGGCAAAATCCCACAGACCACCCGCCATTTCTGTCGTGGGACGTTGATTGAT
>CALLPZ010000251.1 GCA_938015405.1 uncultured Pseudanabaenaceae cyanobacterium | reverse complement strand
TGATTTCTCCTCACTGTCGCTCGCGACAGTAACGATGCCTGTCTATGCGGATTCATAAAGTCATCAGCATTTGACTCACCTGCTTCTGCTGGTTCTGTTTGTGTCAGTCAAGCTCAAAGCTGTCATTGCCAGCTTGCAGTTTGAGCAGGTTCAGGATCAAGCTTTCTAGGCTTTGAGTTTCTTCTACAACTGGTATTTCCTTGGCTGTGTTTTTGGGAGTGATTGTGGTCTGTATCGTGGTTGTGGCCTCGGGAGTTGGGAGATGGGCTTTGGGATCGGATTGGATTTGGATGTTGCGAATGTCGAGACTGGCTCTGCCTGGGGCAAGGTAGTCACCCCCCGCTAGGCCCAGTTCGAGAGAGAGCATGGCGACCATTTCGGCTTCTAGGCTGTCGTTGCCCAGGTCGATGTTGCCGCTGTGGGGGAATTTGAGCCAGTTGGGATGTTGGGCGGCAATGGGGATGCTGAAGTGGGTCCATTGGTTGTTGGGATCAACGCAGAGGCGATCGTATTCCAACACTTTGGGTCCGTAGGTCCAGATTTCACCGTCGCGATCCATGAATCGTAGACCCATGCAGGCAGGCTCATTGGAGCGGGCTTCAAATTGCAGGACGGCATCCGTTGGGATGATTTCGGGAGTGCGATTCTTGGGACTGATGGCGAGATTGGCCCCGTAGCCTTGGCGGGCAAATTCGATGGTGAGATGGGGCTGAATACCCGTGCGATTGACGATGCCTTTGACCCAGCTGGGCTGGCTTCCCTGGTGTTCGATGGCATCGGGGTCGGCCCAGATTTTGCCGAGGTTATCGCTGGTTTCGCTGAAGTCTTGGAAGATTCCGTCTTTGGCTTCGAGACCTTGGGCAGACTTGAGACCGTGGTAGCGATAGATATCTTTTGTGGTGGCCAGGCTGCTGTGGCTCTGCAGGGCTATTACAGAGAGAGCGAGTCCTGCTGTGAGGAGGAGGTTATGTGGTTTGGTGATGCGACCCATGGGGTTTTGGTTCGTGTGGATTAGAGTTTTGGGCTTGGGGGGCAGTGGGGAAATGCGATCGCGCCATTCTCATAAGCTTCTGTCCAAAGTCTGGAGAACCAAAGCCCTGGAGAATCAAAGTCTGGAGAACCTTGGGTGAAGCGCGATATGCCCATAGCGGGTTTGCAACGACTCAATAGAGGTTGCTTGCGCTGGGGGCAATTTGGCTGTTGGCAAAGAAAATTTGTTGAGCGGCGTGGCTCGCGAAGCGAAGTCCAGGAGGGGCTCTCTTGGTTAGATTACCCAGGCGTACAAATGGAATGTCTATGGATTATCCAATGCCATTTTTCTGGATTGCTGTAACAACCCTCAGGGTCAGTAAGCATGCGGCTCAAGATACGATGAATGGCGCATTTTTGATGGCGAAGCGTTAAGGGGGGCGAAATCTTGAGATTGATGTCAGGCCCTGTCAGCTTGAGATAAGGCTGTGCAAACCCTCATGGAAATTTTGATGAAATGTGAGTGATGGAGCTAGCGGTTGGTCGATTCCCTGGGAGGCTGGTACAGCGATCGCTAAAGATTGCGTTAGGCTGACCCTAATTCAAACCATGTCTTTGTGCTTGTTGGCAGTGACCCTCAATTGAGAATGTCTCTGCAAGCTAGTTGTATATTCAATTTAATCAATGCGATTTAATTCCCTTAAGCCCGTTTATCTCTTGTGTGCATTATCGCTGTTGACTGCTTGTGCCCCGGGTGGAGACTCCTCGGACAAAGGCGCGGGCGAGAACGGGCCTAAAAGCGTCAGTATCCTAGGTGTTGTTGTGGGCGAGCAGCAGGAGAAACTAGAAGCTGCCCTAGCCCCCTTTGAAGAAGCTACGGGCATTGATGTGGTCTATGAAGGCACCGATGCCTTTGCTACGCTGCTGCCGGTGCAGGTGGAGTCAGGATCTGCGCCCGATGTGGCCATGTTTCCCCAGCCCGGCCTAATGCAGGACTTTGCCCGGTCTGGGCAGCTGAAGCCTCTGGGGGATGCGATTGATGATGCCACCTTGGCAGAGGCTTATCCCCAGGATTGGATTGACCTGGGTAAGGTGGATGATGAGCTCTATGGTATTTGGTATCGGGCTTCGGTCAAAAGCTTGGTTTGGTATAACCCGAAGAGCTTTGCTGCCCTGGGCTATGAGGTCCCCGGTACTTGGGATGAGCTGACAGCCCTGAGTGACAAAATTATTGCCGATGGTGGCACGCCCTGGTGCCTGGGCATGGAGAGTGGCGATGCGACGGGCTGGGTCGGCACAGATTGGGTGGAAGATCTGATGCTGCGGACTGCTGGTCCTGAGGTGTATGACCAATGGACAAGCCATGAAATTGCCTTTGATGCGGCGCCAGTTAAGGCGGCTTTTGAGCAGTTTGGCAAGATTGCGCTGGATTCTGAGCAGGTCTTGGGTGGATCTGTGGGGGTGATCAGCACGCCTTTTGGTGAGTCGCCTAAGGGCTTATTTGGCGATAATCCTCAGTGCTATTTGCATCGCCAGGCCAACTTTATTGTGACCTTCCTACCGGAGGATGTGGAGCTAGGTGAAGACGTGGCAGTGTTCCCACTCCCTGGCATTAAAGAGGAGTTTGGCTTGCCTATTCTCGTTGCGGGGGATGTCTTTGGCATGTTCAACGACACGCCGGAAGCCCGTGCGCTGATGGCCTATCTAGCTACGCCGGAGCCCCATGAGATTTGGGCAGGTTTGGGTGGCTTTATCTCGCCCCATAAGCAAGTCAGCACGGATGTTTATCCCGATGCGGTGACGCAGCAACAGGCGGAAATCTTGGCCAATGCGGAGACGGTGCGTTTTGATGGCTCGGATCTGATGCCGGGTAGCATCGGCACGGGGACTTTCTGGTCTGGCATTGTCGATTATGTCGGCGGGGCTGACCTGGATGATGTCTTGAAGGAGATTGAGGATAGCTGGCCAGAAAGCTAGGCCTGAGCCCTGGGCTAGGAGGTTGAACTGAAGAATCTACGGGGCGATTCCTATTCATGGGGGTCGCCCTTTTGTGTCTTTACTGCGCTCTACGGGAATTCTTCTAGGGAGAGAATAGACGGGGTGACTATAATAGTTCGTATGAACTATATCGCTCGTGAATGCCATCCAAATTTTCAACAAATTGCATGTGGACCTCTGAGCAAGTGCTGGCCCTGTCTTCCGATGCCAGCTCAACTAAAAATGGGCAGAAGCTGGCGAACCTGGCGAAGTGGCCGCTGTTAGAGAAGTCTGAACAGGCCATTTGGGGGGAGTGCAAGGGCAGTGGCAAAAAGCCCTATCGCACCCAGATTGATTTAAGTGAGCCTGCCTTTCGCTGTAGCTGCCCCAGCCGTAAGTTTCCCTGCAAGCATTCTCTGGGCCTGTTTTTGCTGTTGGCGGGGCAGGCGGATTCCTTTAGTGAAGCAGCGCCGCCGGATTGGGTGGCGGAGTGGTTGGCGAAGCGGGGCCAGACGGC
>CALLPZ010000250.1 GCA_938015405.1 uncultured Pseudanabaenaceae cyanobacterium | reverse complement strand
TGCTGCTCTAGGCGTAGCTCTCGACCTTGGGGGGTGTTGTCGTTGGGATAGAGCACCTTGGAGATATTCTCCGAGGTGAGCTTGTCCGACACTGCCCGGTCGTAGTTACCCGCGTTGAAGGCATCGAAGTTGAATTCGTTGCTGGCTTCCGCTTTCCAGAGGCGCAGGGTGTTGACGGTGTTATTGCGATAGCCAGGGACGGGTGTGTCGTAGGGCACGGCAACGACCGTACGATTGGGAATCCAGACAACGCGGTGCTGTCCTTTTTCATCATGTTGGCTTTCGGTGTGGCCCCCCAACTTGACTTCGATGCTCTCCTCTCGGCGCATAATTTCCCAGGGATTTTGTAGCTTGAGCCACTGGTCTGGGATTTCCACCTGCCAACCGTTTTGGATCATCTGGTGGAAGATGCCAAATTCGTAGCGGATGCCGTATCCCATGGCTGGGATTTCCAGGGTGGCGAGGGAGTCGAGGAAGCAAGCCGCTAGACGGCCGAGGCCACCATTGCCCAAGCCAGGGTCACGTTCGACCTCAATCAGGTCATCCAGCTCCAAGCCGGAGGCTTCCATGGCCTCTTGGACCGGCTTGTGGAGACCGAGGTTGATGAGGCTGTTACCCAGGTGGCGCCCCATGAGAAATTCTGCCGACAGATAGCAAACCACCTTGTTGGCTGGATCGCGATAGGCTTCCTGGGTTTTCATCCAGCGACGCAGTAGGCGATCGCGCACTGTGTAGGCCAGGGAGGTGTAGTAATCGGCAGCGGTAGCACTGCGATCTGTTTTGCCGAGCAGGAAAAACAGGTGATCGGCAAAAGCACGGCGGATGGTGTCAATACTCAGCCCAGTGCGATCGTCTTCTACCCGAACGGAAAGACCGCTGTTGGAGTTTGTCGTGCTGCTGGACTCAATGGAGGCTGCGTTAGTCATAAGTTTCGGGAGAGGTCCATGACATGGACCGGGATAACGATGGAACCGTGCCTAGGACTGCAAGTCTGAAAGCCAGGGCAGAAGAGGGGGGATGCTACCTGCTCATCAACGCTGCAAAGAATGAGGTTACCGATTGGTTAATTTCATTACTAGCTTGAGCCCCGATAATGCGCCAGAGAAATGGGTAGATTTTGATATTTGCTAAAGGTTTCGCAATCCTGTTGGGGGAATTGAATCGCGATTTGTAACAGGTCGATTTGCTGATGGAAGCAAATGGGTAACCGAGATGATTTCCCGATTACCCATTTGCTGAACATAGCCTTTAGAACGAGTGTTTGCGTTCTGGTGCTGTTCGCTCTCTCGGCATGGTGTCTAGGCGACGGCTTGAACTTCGCGTTCCTTGGCAGCCATGGTCAGCATTAGGTCGATCAACCGGTTGGAATAGCCCCACTCGTTGTCGTACCAGGAGACCAGCTTGAAGAAGCGATCGTTGAGCTCAATGCCCGCTGTGGCATCGAAGATGCTGGAGTGGGGGTTGCCGTGGAAGTCTGTGGAGACGACGGGATCCTCGGTGTAAGCCAGGATGCCTCGCATGGAGGTGTCGGAGGCTTCACGCATGGCGGCGCAAATAGCTTCGTAGGAGGTGGCCCGCTCGGTGCGCAGGGTGAGGTCCACCACAGAGACATTTTGAGTGGGAACGCGGAATGCCATACCAGTCATGCGGCCCTGAAGCTCAGGCAGAACTAGGGTTACAGCCTTGGCTGCACCTGTGGATGCTGGAATGATATTGGAAGCTGCGGCACGACCGGAACGCAGGTCTTTCTTGTTCGGGCTGTCCACCGTTGATTGGGTCGAGGTGGTGGCGTGAACCGTGGTCATTAGGCCATCGGAGATGCCGAAGTTATCCTGCATCACCTTCGCGATGGGAGCCAGGCAGTTGGTGGTGCAGCTGGCATTGGAAACCACGCGGTGCAGCTGGGGATCAAAGTTTTGTTGATTGACGCCCATGACAAAGGTGGGCACCAAGTTGGGATCTTTCTCCTTCGTGGGCGCTGAAATCACAACGCGTCGGGCACCCGCATCCAAGTGCTTCGATGCAGTGTCGTAGGTTGTGAAAAGTCCGGTGGCCTCAACCACATAGTCCACATTCAGGTCGGCCCAGGGTAGGTTTGCGGGATCGCGGCGATCGCTACAGGGAATGTGCTTACCGTTAATGACCAAGCCATTATCGGCTGCATAGCAGCTGCCTTGGAAAGGACCATGGACGGAGTCATACTTCAGCAAGTAGGCCAGGGTCTTAGGATCGTAGAGATCGTTGATGCCTACGACTTCGATGCCATCTGGGTAATGCATGCTGGAGCGCATGACCAGGCGACCGATACGACCAAAACCATTAATCGCGATTCTAAGGGGCGACATGGCAGACTCCTTTGATTGAGTTGATTGAATTGAAGTAAAAGTCAGGATGAATTTCGGGTATCCGAAGTTCATGAACTAGACGACCGAACAGTGGGTTGAAACCGCCGATTGTGCCCAATTGAAAATCGATGGGCCAGCCCCTCATACAAGGCATTTAATGCTGGGTTCGCGTTCGGTGGGCTGGAACTCGGAAAGCAATTCCTGCTGGGGCGATCGCGATTAGAAGTCTGGGCCTAGCAAACCATCCCCAGCGAAGCGTCCAAGGGCCAATGCTAAATAACCTGACACTCACGGTAAGTCCCTTTTCTGGTGGCTCAGGCTTTGTTCACAACACAACAAACAAGTCAAAATTTGGTTATTTATAGCGACTTTTGTTCATGGCGAAAGTGAGTTTGGCGTGATGCCTTGAGGGGTGGTGCTTTGCTTGAAAGCCTTGCTGTGGGGATCAATGATATGGATTGAAGTTGTAACAGTTGTTTGGCTTGGCAGCGTTACAGCTCGTATTAATTAGAAGCCTTTTTAAGGGATTTGATTGATGGACTGACGCAGCGAAATAAATGGATTCAGCAAAACGGGGTGCATTAACAATGCACCCCGTTTTGTTTGCTCTAGATGAGCTTTCGGATTTGGGCGGGATGAGTTAGGTGGGCTCTCTGTCGTCTTCTATTGGGGACTGTTTGCGCTCTGCTAGCTTCAGTAGTACCTCTGCATGGACTTCGCGAGTGATGGGATAGAAGAAAGTCAGCGCCAAGCCAAACAGGAGCGAAATCGTAGGGATGGGGCCTACCGCAATGCGGATTGCCATGAGGGCTGATTCTGGTTGGACCGGGAGAGCTTCTCCGGCCTTGGCTGCCAGAAAGCCAGACTGCTCCAGAGCTTGTCCTACAAGGAAGAGACCAAGTGCCAGACCAAATTTCTGCAGCAGCACCATGAAACCGTAGAAGACGCCCTCGCGGCGTTGGCCGGTTTGCAATTCATCCAGCTCAATAACGTCAGGGATCATCGACCAGGGCACCAGGTAGGCGGTGGAAACACCAAAGCCTGCCATCACTGCGAGTAGGTACATTAGGCTGACTTGGCCGGGCTGCAGAAAGAACAGGCCAAACTGAGCGATGATCCAAACAAATCCGCCTGCGAAGTAAACAAACTTCTTGCCAAAACGCTTGCTCAGATAGCTCCAGACAAACAGCATCAGTAGAGCCGTGCCTTGGACGCCAATCAGCACTGGAGGCACATCGGCATCGGTCATCCCCATGCAGTTAACAACGAAGTAGGGGATGACGCTGGCTGTGATTTGTACAGCCAGCCAGGAAAACAGATAAATGCCAATAACGAACTGAAAGGGACGGTTGTTAAAGGCGATTTTGAACTGCTGAGCCAGGGGGATTTCCTCGTCCTTGCTGGTATCGCGGCTGTTCTCAAAGGCCAAGGCTCGCTTGCGCACACCGAACACGCACCAAAACAAGGCTGCAACCGAGATGATTGCACAGCCCCCAGCGAGGACGATGTACTGCATGGCCCGGTCTTCAATCACCTGGAAGACGACGGTTGCGAGGATCAGAGAGAGGATGCTGCCGCCAATGGAAAATGCAAAGCGGAAGCTATTTAGCTGGGTTCGCTCATCGTAGTCCTGGGTGAGTTCCGGAGTCATTGCCGTGTAGGGCAAGTTGACTACGGTGTAGAAAATTTGAGAGATGGCGCTAACAACGACGTAGTACCAAAACAGCATCCAGGGACTGGGGGTGACGCCACCGCCCAAGGTGGGCACCAGCCACATCAAGAAGAAGAAAATGCCGAAGGGAATGGAGCCGTAGAGTAACCAGGGCAAGCGCCTGCCCCAGCGTTTCGATTTCGTTTTGTCCGTCAAGACACCCACCATGGGATCATTGACGGCATCCCAAATTTTGCCAACGAGAAGAACGCCCCCTGCTAAACCCGGTGCAATGCCTGCCACATTGGTCAGAAAGATCAGCTGGAAGAAGATGGTGACGTTGGCGGTAATGGCTGGGCCGAGATCTCCGGCACCAAAGGCCAGCTTGGTCCAAAAGCTGAGGGGCTGCTTATGTTCGGGCAGGTCTTGTTGAGGGGATGAACCCGGGGCACCGAAATCCGCAGAGGTCATGGGTTAGCTCCAGCAAGGGGCTCCTCCTCCAGGTGAGAAACCTCTGAACCCCCATAGT
>CALLPZ010000249.1 GCA_938015405.1 uncultured Pseudanabaenaceae cyanobacterium | reverse complement strand
CGCCTGGATTGAGCAAGCAGTCAATAATTTAGATGAGGTGCTACTGGACCATTCCCATTGTGAGCGTAAGGCTGCAGGGGTAGCACTGAATATGATGTTTCGCTATCCCGCTCACGGGCCATTGCTCAAGGCTTTGACTGCAATCGCCCAGGAAGAACTGGAACATTTCGAGCAAGTGAATCAAATCCTAGAGAAACGCGGCGTCAAGCTCCGCCCTCTCCAACCCGCTCCTTACGGTGCTGGGCTGAAGTCCCAAATCCGTCGCCAAGAGCCAGAACGTATGCTAGACGCCATGCTGGTTGCAGCCTTGATCGAAGCTCGCAGCCATGAGCGTTTGGGATTACTCGCTGAGCATTGCGGTGACCCAGAGCTCAGCAAGTTTTATCGTGCACTCATGGCCTCAGAAGCTCGCCATTATGGGGCATATTGGCTCTTGGCAACCCAGGATTATGACCGCGATATCGTAGATCAACGCCTGGAAGAACTAGCCACAGCCGAAAGCGACCTGTTAGAGACCTTGCACTTCGCTCCTCGAGTTCACAGCTAAATCAATCGATGATATTCAGTCGAGTTTAGGCCAAGCCTTCCATGCATCAGACCTTTAAAGATTTCATCATCCGCGATTGGCAACCCAGCGATCGCGCTGCTGCCGCAAAAGTCATTGGTGATGCATTACAGGAGTTTGGCCTGGGCTGGGAGCCAAATGGAGCCGATGCCGATGCTCTCCAAGTGGAGCAGCATTACCAGGCAGGAGCCTTTTGGGTCGTGGAACAGAATCACCAAATCGTTGCGACCGCAGCCTTCCATCCCGTTGAACGGGGTCGTAATGCAGTCGAAGTTCGCAAGATGTATCTCCAACCTGCAGTGAGACGACAAGGTTTGGGGCGTTATCTCCTCCAGCAGTTAGAACTCAACATTGCCGCCCAGGGGTTTGGGCAAATTTGGCTGGAAACCGCCACAGCCCTCAAGGGAGCCGTGGAATTTTATGAATCTATGGGCTATCGACTGCCCCAAGCTAGCGATATTTCTGGGCCTGATGCCAGTGATGCCCCCCTGCCCGGTGCCAGTTGTAAAAGCTGTGCTCCCTCTGCCGAATCGCTAATTGAAACAGAGCGTTGCGATCGCGTCTATATCAAGCAGTTGGCCTGACACAATAGAGACAGGCCTGGTCAGGCCTTCGCAGATCAGCACAGATAGGATTAAAACCGCCATCGAGACCATTTACGGAAATCTCAAGGGCCTCAAGCCCAGCCAACTGAAGCAGCTCCGCCGGCTGTATCAACAGCGCCTGCCTGGCGATCGCCTCACCACGCCAGAATTTGCCCAGCGACTCGCAGCGGTTAGTACAGAACTTAAGCAGCCGATCTCGACCTACCTCAATCGTCGCGGTCATGTGATTCGCGTGGGCGTGGGTACCGTTCGCCAAACCCAAATTCCTCTAATTGAGCTGCCTCGCTACGGCGCCGAGCGTTTATCGGGCATTCGCTGTATTACAACAGAGCTTAAGTCGGGTCCCCCGAAAGACTCACAGCTCACGGCGATGGCACTCCAGCGCCTCGATGCCATGGTGACCCTAGAACTCACGGGTGAAGGTTTCACCAAACGAGGCGGTGGCTCAACGGGTTATGTGAAAACCTCCTACCTCGCCCACCTAATCCCCCATCCCGAAGCGCTATGGGATGTCTCTCCGGCCATTGCACTGCAAGACTTGGGAGAACAGGACTTTCTCGATTTAGTGGAGGGACTCGAAGCCGAGTTTCGCCGCCAGAGCGATAGTCAGGCGGTGGAGCCTGGCCACGATCGTGTTCTAATCGTCGGTCTCTTTACCGAAAAGTTCACAGCCCAGGAGTATGCGGATCAGCTCGCAGAAATCCAGCGTCTTGTGGAATCTGCCGGGGGAGATGTACTCAAAATCATTCAACAGAAGCGATCACGTCCCCATCCCCAAACTGTCATTGGCGAGGGCAAGATCGAAGAAATTGCCCTCGCCGCCCAAAGCGTTGGGGCGGGTGTCGTGGTGTTTAACCGTGACCTCCTCCCGGTTCAGGTACGCAACCTAGAACGGGAGATCGGTGTGCGTGTAGTAGATCGTACAGAAGTCATCCTCGATATTTTTGCCCAGCGCGCCCGCACCAGAGCCGGGAAACTCCAGGTCGAACTGGCTCAATTGGAATATCAACTGCCTCGACTCACGGGGCGGGGTCAAGCGATGTCCCGCCAGGGTGGCGGTATCGGCACCAGAGGCCCAGGTGAAACCAAACTCGAAACCGAACGCCGTGCAATTCAACGCCGCATGTCCCGTCTGCAAAAAGAAGTGAACCAGCTCCAAGCCCATCGGGCTCGGTTGCGGGAACGTCGCCAACGCCAAGCGATTCCCACAGTTGCTCTCGTCGGTTATACCAATGCTGGAAAATCGACATTACTCAACATATTGACCCAAGCGGAAGTTTACGCTGCGGACCAATTATTCGCGACCCTAGACCCAACCACGCGAAAACTGCATCTACAGGACAAAGACACGGAAGAGAGCCAGCAGATCTTGCTGACGGATACTGTGGGATTTATCCATGAACTCCCTCCCGCACTGGTCGATGCCTTCCGTGCAACCCTGGAGGAAGTCACCGAGGCCGATGCTTTACTCCATTTAGTGGATCTCTCTCACCCTGCTTGGCTCCGCCAGGTGCGATCAGTGATGGCAATCTTGGCAGAGATGCCTGTGACGCCAGGGCCCATCGTCCTCGCTCTCAACAAAATTGATGACGTCAGCAACGATCGCCTCCAAGAGGCACAAGAGGAATTCCCCCAAGCCATCTTCATTTCAGCCCGCGATCGCTTGGGATTA
>CALLPZ010000248.1 GCA_938015405.1 uncultured Pseudanabaenaceae cyanobacterium | reverse complement strand
GGCTATTGCGATAGCGAGCCTTAAGCTCCTCTAAGTTGAAGTGGCTCTCAACTTTCAGTTTTCGGGGCATCTTCCTACTGAGATTCTGACATCATCTACTCTATTAAAACGTTTCGGTTACTCATTAAGCGGATTTGGTATCACATTGGAACCAAGCGAAAGGTTAGCGATAGCCCTCATCCCCATACAGCGAAACAATCTTGTCCGTCACCTGCTCAATCGTCAGGCCATCAGTCAGCACTTCAATCGCATCCTCCGCCTTCTTTAATGGCGACACCTCACGAGTGCTGTCCTTATGATCACGCTCCGAAATCTCCTTCTCCAAAGCCTCCAGCGTCGGCAATTCCTGGCCCTGCTGTTCCATATCCGCTAAACGTCGCCGCGCTCGCTCAACACTGGTGGCAGTCAGGAAAATCTTCAATTCAGCATCGGGGAACACAGTCGTACCAATATCTCGCCCTTCCGCGACGATATTGCCTGCCACGCCATAGTGACGCTGCTGCTCCACCAAGTGCTCACGAACAAGGCGCTGAGCCGCGACAGTAGATACATTCCGGCTCACATGGGGCTCCCGAATCGCCTGGGTCACTTCCGTCCCATTGACCCACACCCGAGTCAGCTGAGGTGCATCATCATCCTGGCTCAGCTCTGGAAATTCAAAGCGAATCTCGCTCGTGCCCATCAGCTCCGCCACCGCAGCTTCATCCGCCATGTCGATGCCTGCATCCAGCACCAGCCAGGTCAGGGCACGGTACATCGCTCCGGTGTCCAGATAGCGCAAACCCAGCGCCTGGGCAATGCGACGGGTGACGGTGGATTTTCCAGCACCTGCCGGGCCGTCAATGGCAATGATGGCCTTGCGCTCTGCTAATACGGTGTTGTCGATGAGTCGGGCGGTGCCGACCTGGGCTGCGATCGCCAAAAGTCCTATCTCCTCTACGGTCTCTAACGATTCTAAGCTGTCGGGATGCACTAGCTCGACGTATTCCGGCGAATAGCCCAGCTGGGACTCCACATGATCTCGCACTAACGTTTTCAAAACCTCAGCGTTGCGATCGCCCTGAGCAAAGCGTTCTGCAGCTAAACGCAACCCTTGGCTCAATGCCGTTGCCTGGTCTCGCTCATCCGTTGACAGGTAAGCATTCCGGGAGCTGTAGGCCAATCCACTTGGCTCTCGCACAATGGGACAGCCAATGATCTGCCCCGGCAAATTGAGCTCCAGCGCCAAGCGACGAATAATCGCCAACTGCTGAGCATCCTTTTCGCCAAAGTAGGCCCGGGTAGGACGCACAATACTTAACAACTTCGTCACAACCGTCGCCACTCCCTCAAAATGACCAGTTCGAGACTTGCCGCAGAGGCAATTCATCATAGCGGCGGGTGGAATGACTTGGGTGAGCTTGTGCTGGGGGTCCCGCCCCGCTTCCCCATAAAGACTGTCCGGCGTGGGCATGAAAAGAACATCCACACCAGCCGCTTCGCAGAGGGCCTTATCTGCATCCAGCGGTCGAGGGTAATTGCCCAGGTCTTCCGCTGGGCCAAACTGAAGCGGATTTACAAAGATGGAGACGACCACAATGTCATTGTTAGCCCTGGCCCGCTCAATCAAGCTCTGGTGGCCAATGTGGAGTGCCCCCATCGTCGGCACAAAGCCAACGCTTGGGGCTTCAGCATTGGCTTCTACGGCGCGGACCAATTGCTGAGAGAGGTGGCACTGCAAGGCAGAGATAGTCGTAAAACAGCGCAAAATCTTCTCCACCTCAAGACTCAAGAACAATCGCCCAAAAGAATAGCCAAACAAAATGGGGCCTGTTCAACGGCCTTTACAAGCCAGTCAAACAAACCCCATTCATCATAAAGCGCCAATGCAGTCCGAGGAGAATGCCTCGAATCTATGGCCTATGCATCACTGAAACCAAGCCATGGCCTAGTTCAGGATATCGATGCGAACGCTGGCAACGCCATCCATGCCAATGACATCAGCTGCAGCAGCGGAGAGGTCAATCACACGACCGTGAGCATAGGGACCGCGATCGTTGATGCGGACCACAGCAGCAGCACCGCTATAAAGGTTCGTCACACGAACCACAGTGCCAAAAGGCAAATACTTATGAGCTGCGGTCATAGCCCATTGGTTATACCTTTCACCATTGGCAGTTAAGTTGCCATGGAAGCCAGGACCATACCAAGAAGCTTCACCTTGCTCGTAGAAGCTGCCACCATAGGCAACCACATGGGGTTCAGGCTCAGGAGGAGCAGGCAAGTCAGCGACTTCTGTCAGTGCAGATGCTTCTTCCTGACCCAGCAGGCGACGCAAGCGATTGGTTGCCTGGAGTGCATCTTCTGCAGAAGCCCCCGTGGTGTCAGGTAGAATGGCGTCTTCGTCCAGGGTCACCAGCACATCTTCGCCGTGCTCGATGATGTATAAGTCATCTTCCCAACGAACAGAAATCTCTTCTCCGTTGGCCTTACCCGTCCGATTGAGCTGGTTAAACTCAGCGACTAACTTATTGGCTTTCCAAAGGGGCTGATCAACATCAGGTGGAGCAACTTTGGTCGCAGCAAGCTTACGAAGCTCAGTTGAATCTTGCTCAGCCTTCTCAGCTTGTACAGCGTCACCGAGGAAGGTCAGAACAGGAATATTGCGGACGTAGACTGTGGCGGCTTGCCTATCGTCGGCAACATGGGGAAAAACTTTTGCAATGGCGGGAATTGTTTCCTCTGCCACTTTGACTTGTTGCTGGGAGGAAGACTCACCCACCTTCACAACATCGAGGCTAACTTCGGTCTCGGGCTGGGCAGCGCTGTCGGACTCGGCAGAAACGTTTGCAGTGACTTCGCTCATGGCGTCGTCGGAGGTCTCAGCTTGAAGTGGTTTGATGCTGGCAGTGATAGATAAACCAACAACAGAAGCGAGGACCACGGCAACAGCGTTGCCCAAAGGTTTGTATTGCATATTTGAGGATTGAGTTCAGCATAGGCTTTGGGGCTATCAGCTCACAAGACGTTTGGATTAGTACGCTTGATCAATAGCTGATGCTCTTCTCTATCGCTGGGTCCGCTTGCTTGACGGGCAAGCCGGACGGCTTCAAGAAGCAAGCCTGATTCGGTCCATCCAGTTCACATAACTTCATGACCCTACCATGAACAATTGATGGTGAACATCGCATTGACGCTGGTAAGAAATGAATTTTTCTAAACTTTAATGTGCCCTTTCGTAACTCAAAAGCCCACTCCCAAGCCACATCTAGGCTATTTTACTGAGCTCCATAGAAAAATTCGAGAAAATGCAATTCCTTACGTAGCTCAACTGATATTCAGTGAATCTTGACTTTTAAAACCACCTATCTACAAGGCTTTTCAAGCCTATTACGTATAGACAGTTTTATTTTTAACTCATCAAAAACAAAGAACAATTCAGAATTCTTTCGTAGATGAATCACCGGGGAATTCAAATCAAAGTTTCCGGACGATGACAAAGCAAGTTGATGGGATTCATCAGATTTATTAATCAGTGACAGCCAAGGTTTTCAAGAAATAATTTGAACCCTCACTCTCCGGGAGAGTGAACCTGCACAATATAAAGTTGCGATCGCCCCATTCCTCCGCTTTCTTCCAGTCGATTTTCGGCACTAGCAAAGCAAAAGAATAGGCATCGCCAGTGCAAGCAAGGAAACGACCATGGACTATCGGGCAGCGGGTGTAGATGTTGAGGCGGGACGGCAGTTTGTCTCACGCATCAAAGACATGGTGGCCCAAACCCACCGCCCCGGCGTATTAGGTGGGCTAGGAGGCTTTGGGGGACTATTCGAAATTCCTGAAGGCTACCGTCAACCGGTCTTGGTCTCGGGCACCGATGGCGTGGGCACGAAGCTCAAACTCGCCCACCAACTAGATCGCCATGACACCGTTGGTATCGATCTGGTGGCAATGTGTGTCAATGACGTACTCACCTGTGGAGCAGAGCCACTCTTCTTCCTCGATTACATCGCGACAGGCAAACTCAATGAAGATCAGCTAGCTGGGGTGGTGAGCGGCATTGCAGAGGGCTGCAAACAGTCGGGCTGTGCCCTGTCTGGGGGGGAAACAGCGGAAATGCCAGGCTTCTACGGAGAGGGAGAGTATGACCTAGCAGGATTCTGTGTAGCCATCGTCGAGAAGTCCAAGATTATTGATGGCTCCCAGGTGGCTGTGGGCGACGCGGTCATAGCCTTGCCCAGCAGTGGAGTCCATAGCAATGGCTATAGCCTGGTGCGTAAGATTGTGGAGACCCAGGGACTGGACTGGACAGCCAAAGTAGATGCCTTTGGGGAGAAAACCCTCGGAGATGTGTTCCTCGCCCCAACGCAGCTCTATGTAAAGCCAGTCCTAGAAGCGCTGAAGAAACCCTGGGGAAACCAGATTCACGCCATGGCTCACAACACCGGGGGTGGCTTGCCAGAGAATCTACCTCGCTGCCTGGGTGAGGGCACAAGTATTCAGATTGATACCACCTCTTGGGAGCGATCTGCGGTGTTCCGTTGGTTGCAGGAGGCAGGGGGCGTGGGCGATCGCGCGATGTTTGAAACCTTCAATATGGGAGTGGGCTATGTGGTGATCGTGCCCCCGGCAGTCGCAAGCGAGGTGACGGCTTTCTTCCAAGGGCAGGGGTTAGCCGCTTGGCAGGTTGGTGAGGTGGTTGCTGGACATGGAGAAGTCCTGGGCTTGCCCCAATAGCACCCAGACCAGATTGAGATAAGGCTATGTCTCACGCCGTTGACGAAGCGCTAGGGCTTCCGTTGGCGGCGTTTTTCGATCTCTTGCACGAAGAAGACCGTGGCTGCGATCGCAGCAAATATCAAGAAACCAGGCAGATGGCCAAGATGCCCAGTCACTAGCCACTGCTCTAGCAAGTCAGAGAAGCGATGCAAACCACCCAGGAGGCGGGGACTAGACAGTAGCCAGAGAGAGCCACTGAAAATAACGAAGTTAACCGTTAAGTCTCGGTATTTGGAGATGCCAGAAAAAAGACGCCCTGGAATCGGGTGACTGGGAACAAGCCTGACCTGTCGCATATTCAAGAATGGGTAGACGCTGTGACTCAGGCTTATCAATAGCGAGGGAAATCCCCAACCACGGCATAGAATCTCGCAAACGAAATCTTCTAGCAGAAAGCCCTACTCAGTAACCCTGAGTTGATCCGAATATACGCCAAAGCACTGAACCAACTCTGATGATTACGTAGGAGAAAAAAAGTACAAAACCCACTTACTCAATTGAGTAAGTGGGTTTTGTTCGAAGGCGACACCCGGATTCGAACCGGGGGATGAGGATTTTGCAGACCCTTGCCTTACCACTTGGCCATGTCGCCGTGCCTTTCGGCTTCTAATATTAGCAGATGTCCCCCCATGGATCATCCATAATCGATGCGATTTTTG
>CALLPZ010000247.1 GCA_938015405.1 uncultured Pseudanabaenaceae cyanobacterium | reverse complement strand
CTGAAAAAGACAAAGCACCTAGCCTCTTTGAGCGAGAAGTCAAAGGCAAATCCGCTGCTCAAACGACTCCTGCAAAAGCAGTAGAGAAGCCATTAGCCCCGGCTAAGCCTGCAGTGAAATCTACTGCGCCAAAGACAAACGTTGCTCCCAAACCTGTGGCCCCCAAAGCTGTGGCTCCCAAGCCCGCAAGCAAGCCCACAGCAGACACCCAAACGGCTCCCGCTAAAGCTGCTCCTCCAGCAAACGTGGATCAACGCAAACCCTTCTGGCAGCGCAATAGCGCCCCCGCAAAGGACAAAGTGCCTAGCCTCTTTGAGCAAGAAATCAAAGGCAAAGACGCCATCCCGAACGGAAAAGCTCTGAACGAATCTGCCAAAGCAGTAACGGCTCCAAAGGCCTCAGCTCCCAAAGCTGTAGCCCCTAAACCCGTCACGCCCAACGTGGCAGCGCCTCGCGCCACGCAGCCCAAGGCCGTGGCGCCTAAAGCCGTCGCTCCGAAACCATCGGAACCGGCCCAAACGAAATCTAAAGCCGCCGTCGAACAGAAGAAGTCCAGGCCCTTCTGGCAAAGAGGTAAACAGGAAACAACTGTGCCTAAAGCAGTTGCTCCTAAGCCAGCACCAACCAAAACCTCTAACCAGGCGGTAAGTCAATCAGCACCAGCGACTTCCAAACCATCGGCCAACGCCGTCAAGCCCTCTCAGGCAAAAACGGATAAGGCAAGCCCGGCCAAAACACCGAGCCTGTTTGAACGAGAAGTGCTGGCCAAGTCCAAACCCAGCAGTGACAAAAAGCCGGTCGCCGAGAAGCAACCCTTCTGGAAAGCCATTGCACCGCCTGCGGCTCCAAAACCAGCGCCCCTCGCAAAATCAGTGGCCCCTGCAAAACCAGCCAGCTCTGCCAAGACAGCAGCTCCGGCCAAGACAGTAGCTCCGGCCAAGACAGCCGCCCCAGCCAAGACAAAGGCTCCAGTTCCCAGCCAGGCTAAACCTGCTGCAACAGCTCGCGTTAAACCAACAGTTGCTCCTCAAGCAACCCCGCCTAAAGCTGTGACTCGTTCATCCCAGCCAGCTGTCGCCCCCAAAAAGCCAACATCTAGCAGCAATGCTCCTGCAAAATCCAGCGCGGACCAGGCTAAGAAGTCCTCTCCCTTTAGCTTTTTCAACCGCAACGAAAAACCCGCAGCTAAATCTCCTTCTAAAGCCGTAACTCCCAAACCAGCGGCGCCTAAAGTTGATGCTGCCAAATCTACGAAACCTCAGGTGCAAAAACCTGCTGTGACTTGGGCTCAGCCCAAACCAGTGGCTCCTAAGGCAACTGTTCCTAAAACAACAGTTCCTAAGGCAACTGCCCCTAAACCGCCTGTCGCCAAGCCTGCTGTTGCCAAGCCTGCTGCCGCACAAAAGCCTGTGGCTCCGTCAACGACGAAGCTCAAGGCTCCAACAAGTCCAGCAGTTCCTAAGGCAACTGCCCCCAAAGCAGCGCCTAGCCAAACGGCAAAACCTGCAGCAGCGAAGTCCAGTTCTCCTTTTAGCCGCTTCTTCAAACAATCGGCCGAGAAAACTGATGCCAAACCTGCCAAGGCGACCAAGCCTGCTCCCAAGGAGACCAAACCTGCTGTGAGTCGTAGTCAGGCAAAGAGCGCCAAGCCTACAACGCCTAACTCCAAAGTCCAAGACAGTTCGAAAGCCAAGCCAGCTAAGGCAGCTGAACCGAGCAAGAAGCCCCAGGCCAAACAGTCCTCACCTCAAACGGAAGACTTTGACAAGGCCTTCCAACGCTTCGAACGGGAAATTGGCACGAACAAGCAAACCAACTCCCAAGAATCTGCCAAAGACTTCTTTGGCAGCAGTAGCAGCCCAGCCAAACCCGAAAAAGCGACCTCCCCCTTCTAAATAAATCCCTCTCGATGCTCGATTTTTTCCCAACCCTCGCAGCGATCGCCACTACACCGGCAGCGCTGCGACAGCTTCAGCAGCTTTCTCAAGACAACCTCACCATTTGGATTCCACCTGCTTTAGCAGCCCATGTCGAGCCAGCCTCCAATCTCCAAACCTACAGCGGCTCCCTCAAGGAGAAAGTTGCAGAGTTATGGCCTGAGACTTCAGGACTGATCTTTGCCCTCGCCAGTGGTGCAACGGTGCGGTTGGTGGCTCCACTATTACAAGACAAAGCGACAGATCCGGCGATCGCCATCATCGAGGGCAACGGCCAATTTGTTATCAGCCTCTGCGGGGGCCACCAAGGCGGAGCAGATCGCCTGGCCCAATCCCTAGCCGCTCAACTGGGAGCCACAGCAGTCCTAACAGGTGCTGCATCCAGCCAAAATCGAACTGGCATTGACATCCTGGGTCGCCCCTTTGGATGGACCCAGGGGCTAGGTGATTGGCTGGGGGTGAGCGCAGCATTGGCTCGCCAGGAAAGCGTTCAGGTCATTCAAGAGGCTGGATCCGAGCTGTGGCAAAAGCATTTGCCTGAAACGCACTCTTTCCAATTTGGCTTTGACGACGATACAGCGGCTAAAGCCCGAGTTTGGATCAGTGCCACCCAACGACGATTTAGCGATCCCGGTGAATCTGAGGGCATGCCCAAGGTGCAATGGCACCCTCGCGTTTTGTGGGTGGGAATTGGCTGTGAGCGCGGCAGTTCTCGGCGGCTGATTGAAGCAGCGGTCCAGCAAACGCTCCAGGCAGCTCATTTAGCTGAAGGGGCGATCGCTGGCATTGCTACTCTCAGTCTCAAAGCGGACGAAGTGGGGTTAATCGAATTCTGCCAAGACCGAGGCTGGCCCCTATGCTGCTTTAGTTCTGAGGAACTACGCGACATTTCCGTGCCTACGCCATCGGAGGTCGTCGCCCAGGAAGTCGGTACCCCCAGTGTGGCCGAAGCCGCAGCAATTAACGCGGCTTCAAATCCCCGCCTAGACTCCCCCGCATCCCTGCTGGTTGCTAAACAGATCGTAAAAATCAATGGTGAGCCCGGTGCAGTCACTGTCGCGATCGCCCAAGCCGAACAGGAATATACGGATCGGCCTGGTCACCTCTCCCTTGTCGGCATCGGCCCCGGAGCCATTAATCAAATCACCCCAGCGGCCAAAACAGCAATCAGCGAAGCCGACGCCATCATTGGCTATGGCCTCTATGTTGATCTGATTCGCCCTCTGCTGCGCCCCAATCAAATCATCGAGGCTATGCCCATTACCCAGGAACGAGCGCGGGCCGAACGGGCGATTGCCTTGGCCAACTGGGGACTCAATGTTGCCGTCATTTCCTCTGGCGATAGCGGCATCTACGGCATGGCCGGGCTAGTGATGGAAAGCCTTAGCCA
>CALLPZ010000246.1 GCA_938015405.1 uncultured Pseudanabaenaceae cyanobacterium | reverse complement strand
CACCGCTGAGCGCGAATGCAGCAGCAGCGAACACACGGGAAAAACGCATAGAGAAAATAGAAGTTATGGGATGACTGGCAAGGTCAAAGGCAAAGTACATGACACATCACGAAATCGTGAATATGCTCATACGTCTGTCTTTATATTGCCCGTTCTACTTAAGCCATTTCTCCGAGAGGTTGCGGAAGTTGAGGATCAACTAGCTCCGTAGAAAACCGCATATAAACGGACCTCAATCCCGGCCTGCTCCCTAGGGAGTGACCGTCAACGTCACCACATAGTTGTATGACCCAGCAGGTAACATCCCAGCCTGATAGTTTTCTAAGGCCAAATCCACCTCCGCCAATCCCAAAGGAAAACTGCCCTGCCCCAATAAAGCAGCAGTAGAGCCATCGCAATCTAGCAAGGCAGACTGGTCGAAGGTGACATTGCAACTGGCAAATTGCCCCACAGCTGGCGTACCACCATTCGCGGTGGTGATAGCCGTGACAGTCATATCGGTATTGCAGCGCAGATTGGCGATCGCCCCTGCCACTCCCAAACTAGAATCCAGTCCATTCACCAATGACGGCATCAACGTTCCTGCAGTCACCCCATCCTGGAGACAAGCCGCCGCCACAGACCCACCAAACTCGATGGCATAGGTCGTCACTGCTCCAGCTGTCGGCGTAAAGCTCAACTCCACACTATATAGATAACTATCGGGGGCAAACGGCACTGGACGCAGCGCTTCCAAGGTGAGTTCAAGGGGAATGGCCTGATTGGCGGGCAGGGTAATTCCCTGGGCATTACTGCTTGTGACCGTGCTCCCTTGGGCAGTCAGGGTCGCCTCTCGCTGACTTCCTGCTGGAGCTGCCACACCTGCCGTCAACTGCGGTGCTGCGATCGCCACGTCCATTTCTTCGGGCAAAGTCACCGTGAGCTGCAGCGCCTGAACGTCTTGCAACTCACTCAAGCTTTGAACCGGTTGCTCCAAAGCCCCTGCCCCATGGGGATCGATACAAATGCCATTGACCTCGGTGCCAACACAATCTGCCAGGGCTGCTGAGCGACCCAGCAACACCGCTGCGATCGCCCAACCCGCCACTTGACCCAACCGCCAGCCGAGCTTCGAGAAAGGCTTGAATTGAGAAAGGGAAACCACGACTTCAGCTCACCTCAAAAGACAACAATCAAAGCTGACTGAGTCAATGCCCAGCTCTCAAAGCGCAAGTCGCGCGACGCAATAAAAAAAGAGGAAGCGTTTAGCCTCAGCCGTATGGGCCTCAGCATTGGCTAAACGCTACACACAAGGCCATCGGACCAAAAGCCCAACCGACATTTTCCCTCAGGCGCTCCCAACAGCACCTAGATGTCATCTCGGAGTTGAGCTTCAGCCAGGCCCAGTATTCCCACTGCCAAGGATTACTGCTCAGCCAAGGAATAAAGAGATCGTCCACTGCGTCACCAGCCGCTAACAAAGTTCAGTCTCACTAGGGTTAGCCACGGTCACCGACTCGCCCTTAAAACGACTTTCTGTGGCAGCCCGAGGGGCTTCTCCCTCCGCCCCTCAATTGGGGATCCGCCATCCCAGAGCGACTTCCAGCGATGGCCTGTCCCAGCAGCCTCCCTTGGGATACAGGGGCATACAACTGTGTCCTGACTCAGACACCCAATCCATCGGAGAAATTATTTTTAAATTGTGCGATCGCCAGCACACAAAAAGTGCAAAAACAGGCGTAGTATCTAGACTGAATCTATGACAGTTAGTCAGTAGCAGCTCTTCTTCAATGAGAGCAGTTACTCTCACCCATTTTTTACAAAGAGGGACTACAGTAGATCAGGCAGTTGAATACTGCGATTTTCCCAAGAGGTCCCAATCCGATGGATGGGAAGGAAACCATGAGACAGCGTCTCACGACCGTGGCAATTTTATTTGGACTGGTGGGTCTACCAGTGGGCGTAACCACCCTTGCAGAACAGTTTGATGAGTACAGTAGACTTCCCGTGATTGCTGCATTTGCTTCTCCGGCAGTGCTGGCCTTAGCTTTAGATCAGCATCGATCTCACCAAAAAGCATAGAGACTATGGGGATACAATCCCTATGTTGATTGAAAGGCATAAATCATAGAAGTTTTTTCTGTTACCTAGACAACCGTTAAGCATTTCAGGTGAGTCACTTGATGACTCAAGTTTGAGGCAAGATTCAAACTCTGAGTTCAAGCATTTCGATTTGAAATTAGGGCTTCGCTAGTTCTGTAAGTAACTCTGCTTAAGCCACATTTTGTAGATGCCCTACGGACAGAACAATTGGGCTGAAATTTGGGAGAATTTTCGCTCCCTTAAAAACGGAGAATGTTGCAGCCTAGCCCGAAGCTTCGTCTCGAAACGGCGACTTCTCCCAAAATATGATTCCTAGCTCTACCTAATCGTTCAATAGCTGGCTTCTCTAGCAACCCTTTGGTTCTAAAGTCAACCGAAGATCGAGTAGAAAATCGGGGCTGAGCGTCTATCTCTTTCCCGCACTCTCACCGAGAGCTAGGGGCTGGGGGAGGAGACTCCATTTGCCGTTTGCCAAGTCCAGGTGATGCCGAAGTCTGGGGATAGCAGAAATATAAAGCCCTCGCAAATTTTGTAGAGCTTTGGCTGCTGCTTAAATGCCTCCCAGGGAGGGCTCAGCCTCTAACAATCCTGGCATTCAGGGATCAACCCACTCGTTAAAGTTTCTATTTTGTGGGGGCTCATCCTAGAAAAGAATCAACAAGTCCTGCATATTTTCAGGAATCACTCCTAAATGATGCGTAGGCAAGCAGTAGACAAGAACCTTGCTGACATTACCTCCATATAAGTCTGAGGACAGACCCATGCGCCAAAGCCTAGTAACAGTCGGATTTTTCGTTGGAATTTTGATCTTGCCCAT